>JAEWYI010000004.1 GCA_023395735.1 Cyanobacteria bacterium OH_SFB_17 | reverse complement strand
GAAGAAATAAAACTCGACTCAGGCGAATCTTCTTTTATCGTAAATCTTTCAGACCATGATTTTAGCGGAGTGATTGAATTTGAAACAGATGAAATTGTTCCACCTTCAAAAGCTCAGCTTATAAGTACAAGGCAAGGGTTTGAAGACAATCTTCTCTATAATACACAAAGAATTCCTGTGACTGAAGATTACAAAAATATTTATACCTACCTGACAGAAATCGAGTGCAAATCCCCATCCAAAGTTTTGTCTAAACCTAAAAAATTGTACCCAGAAATTTTTTACGAAATTGATTTGAAGGTTTCAGACACAAGGCTTGAAAATTCAAATATTGTTCTCACTTTCAAAAACGGAAAAATCAATCTCATAAACAAAAAAAACGGCGAACAATTTGTTGACTTTATTCAATTCTACGATTTTAAAGACAAAGGCGACTGCTACAATTTTGGTCCTTTAGCAAGTGATAAAGGGCTAAAAAGCGAATTGATTTCTTCTAAAATAAAAGAAGAAGGTAAATTAAAATGCTCAATCGAAGCAAAATTTAAAATCAACAAAACAATCTTATTAGCAGAATTTAGCTTAACTAAAAATTCTGAAATTCTTAAAATAAAAACAAATTGGAAAAACAAAACAAAAAATCACCTTTTACAAATCGGATTTAACTTAAAAAAGCCTGTGGATAAGACTTTGTCAAAAGATATGGGATATTTTGTCGAAAGAAATTTTGACCCGAATTATGAAATAAGAAAAAATCTTCCAAAAGCAAAAGGCATTGAAGCAAAAACAAACACTGCACCAATGCAAGGATATTTACAAGCTCAAGGAGTGGAATTTTTAACAAAAGGACTTTTTGAATACGAAGTCAAAAAAAATCAAATCCTGATAACGCTTTTGCGCTCAATCGGAATAATTTCTAACCCGAAAAATCCTGCTCGCACAACTCCTGCAGGCCCTCCTATTCCTGTTCATGAGGCTTTTCAGCTCAATCAAAATTCAACAGAGCTAGCGATTGGATTTGGAAACATTGATGATGCCCAAAAACGCATAGAAGAAATGTATCCGCAAATTATTGTCAAATACGGCAATCACAAAGATTAATTTTTATTTTTACTAATCTTTTATAAATTTAATTTCTTCTTCATCTACATCAACAATGATGTTGTCGCCGCGCGAAAATTTTTGGGAAAGTATCAACTTAGACAAAGGATTTTCCACCAACTGCCTGATTACACGCTTCAGTGGTCTTGCACCGTAAAGCGGGTTGTAACCTTCTCTTGCCAAAAATTCTTTCGCTTCTTCTGTTATATCAAGCGTAATTTCTTGTTCTTTCAACAAATTTTGCAAATATTCAACTTGAATATCCACGATTGAGGAGAGTTGATTTAATGTTAAACCTTTAAAGAAAATTGTTTCATCAATTCTATTCAAAAACTCAGGTTTAAATTTGTCTCTTAAAGCCGCCATCACATTTTCTTTCACCGATTCAAAATTTGAATTTGGGTTTAAAGTCCCTTCAAGAATCAACTCGCTTGCGATGTTTGAAGTCATGATTATCACCGTATTTTTAAAATCTACGGTTCTGCCTTTCGAATCGGTTAGCCTGCCGTCATCGAATATCTGAAGCATTATATTAAAAACATCAGGGTGCGCTTTTTCTATTTCATCAAAAAGCACGACCGAATAAGGTTTTCTTCTTACTTTTTCTGTCAATTGGCCGCCTTCTTCATATCCGACATACCCCGGAGGCGCACCTACAAGCCTTGCAACATTATGTTTTTCCATATATTCTGTCATGTCAATTCTTATTAAAGCTTCTTCGTCATTGAACATAAATTCAGCCAAAGCCTTTGCAAGCTCGGTTTTACCGACACCTGTCGGCCCCAAGAAAAGAAATGTACCAATCGGTCTTTTAGGATCTTTCAAACCAGAGCGCGCACGACGTATTGAATCTGCAACAACAGTAACAGCCTCATCTTGACCTACAACTCTTTTATGAAGAGCATCTTCCATCTTTAATAATTTTTGCATCTCACTTTCAATAAGTCTGTTTACAGGAATCCCTGTCCATTTGCTTACAACGTTTGCGATATCTTCATCATCAATTTCTTCTTTCAAAAGCTGATTTGAGGTTCTTTCTTTTTTTTGATTTTCCGAAAGTTTTTTTTCTAACTCCAAAAGCTTTCCGTATTTTAGCTCTGCTGCTGTTTGAAGATCAGCGTTTCTTTCTGCTTCTTCTATTTTTCGCTTAACTTCTTCTATCTCTTCTTTGGTTGCAGCTTCGCTTGTGATAACACTTTTTTCCAAAGTCCACTGAGTTTTTAAAATATTAATTTTTTTCTCAAATTCATCAATTTGTTTTGAGATATTTTTAATTTTTTCCTCAACCTCAAAGCCTGATTCTTTTTTCAAAGCTTCACGTTCTATTTCAAGTTGAATTTTTTGCCTCATCATCGTGTCGATTTCTTCTGGCATAGAATCAATTTCAATTCTTAGAGAAGATGCCGCTTCGTCAATCAAGTCAATAGCTTTGTCTGGCAAGAATCTGTCTGTGATGTATCTGTCAGAAAGTTTTGCTGCCTGAATTAAGGCAGAATCAAGAATTCTTACCCCATGGTGAACTTCGTATTTTTCCTTCAACCCTCTCAAAATACTTATTGTATCTTCAACAGAAGGCTCATCAATCATCACAGGCTGAAAACGTCTTTCCAGTGCCGGATCTTTTTCAATATATTTTCTGTATTCGTTGATTGTAGTTGCTCCTATTGTTCTAAGCACACCGCGTGCAAGCATTGGTTTCAAAAGGTTTCCGGCGTCCATAGACCCTTCTGTGGCACCTGCGCCTACAACTGTGTGAATTTCATCTATAAACATAACTATTTCGCCATTTGAGTCTTCAACTTCTTTTAAAACCGCTTTCAAGCGCTCTTCAAATTCACCCCTGTATTTTGCACCTGCGATTAAAGCACCCATATCAAGTGCTATGAGTTTTACATCTTTTAAACTTTCAGGAACATCGCCTCTTACGATTCTTTGTGCAAGCCCTTCTATAATAGCTGTTTTACCGACTCCAGGCTCACCTATCAAACAAGGATTGTTTTTTGTTCTTCTGTTTAAAACCTGAATGATACGGCGAACTTCTTCATCACGCCCGATTACAGGGTCAAGTTTGCCTTTTCTCGCACGCTCTGTTAAATCTTGAGAATATTTTTCGAGCGCTTTGTACATTTCTTCAGCATCTTTATTATCCACTTTTTTATTTCCTCTTATTTTTTTCATTGCTTTTAAAACCGAATTAGAACTTACGCCAAACTCTGCCAGAAGCGTTTGAACACTGTGAGTAATTTTTGTCATCGCAAGCAAAATATGCTCCATGCTTATAAAATCATCTTTTAGCTCAACTGCCTGAGCATCCGCTAAATCAAGCAGCTCGTTTGTTTTTTGAGATAAAAACAACTGCTGAGTATTAACAGGACCTGAAACTGTCGGAAAATCATTCACAGCCTTGACAACTCTGTCTATAAAACCTTGATTCAAGACTTTAAGCTCACTCAAATAATCTCCGCTGAAACCTTCTGCATCTTTTACCATCGCAAGCAAAATATGCTCAGGCTGAAGCTCAAAATTTTTGTGAGCCGCCATTATATTCTGCGCAGAAGCCAAAATTTCTTGAGAATAGTTGGTAAATTTGTCAAAATTAATCATAAAAAACTCCATTTAAGATCAAAAGATAAGTTTTAGACTATTTTACAGAAACTTATCTGCCATATTTATTAATATAATGCCTTTTTTAAAAAAATCAGAAAAATTTATTTTTTATTAACTTTTTATTAAGCTAAATTTTCAATCAGTATATTTAATTTTAAAATAAAGTCAAAATTTTTTCATCTATTCACTTATCCGACTTTTATGTTTATAATCTTATTATGAACAAGACTCTATCTGAAAAACTCAAACTTCTCCCAAACCTTCCAGGCTGTTATCTTTACCACAATCAAGAAGGCCAAATTATCTATATCGGGAAAGCAAAAAACCTTAAAAAAAGGGTCAAAAGCTACTTTAACAAGACGCTTGAAGGGGCAAAATTAAACATCCTTGTTCCGCAAATAGAAAATCTCGAATACATTATCACAAATTCAGAAGCAGAAGCCCTAATTCTTGAATCTCATCTTATAAAAAAACATCAGCCGAAATACAATATTTTGCTTAAAGACGACAAAAAATATCCCTATTTTTTGATAACCGACGAAGATTTTCCACGAATCGTTGTCACAAGAAAAAAAAATAAAAATCTCGAAAAAGGTAAATATTTCGGCCCCTACACAGATGCTCGTGCAATGTGGGCAACTTTAGATTTTTTAAAAAAAATTTTTCCACTAAAACAATGCAAAACGCCAAAATTTAAAAATCGTCCATGCCTGTATTATCAAATAGGGCGCTGTCTTGCTCCTTGTCAAAACATGGTCACATCACAAGAATACAAAGCGCTTGTTGCTCAAGTCGAATTATTTTTGCAAGGAAAACAAACCGAACTCCTAAAATATTTGATGGAACAAGTCCAAAAATACTCCGACTCTCTACAATTTGAAAAAGCCGCAAGACTGAGAGACAGCTATCTGGATTTGAAAAAAACTCTCGAAAGACAAAAAGTTGTCTTTGAAAACACAAAATTGAACGAAGACGTTATCTCACTAATGGTTGAAGACGGAATTTTCGCCATAGTTATACTAATGATTAGAGAAGGAAGACTTATCGACAAAAAGGATTTTACCTACTTTGTATCCGATGCAGAATCATCCGAATTTTTTGAAGTGTTCTTCCAAGAATATTATTCAAACCTTACCTTAGAATTCCCGGATAAAATAGTTTCCAAAGAGCTTGAATCTCTTGGAGACAAAGAGCTTTATCAAGAATGGCTTGAAATTTTGTCAAAGAAAAAAGTAAAAATCAGCTACGCAAAAACCAAACAAGGACAAGAGCTTCAAGCCCTTGCCGACAAAAATGCAACAGTACTCTTAAACAACGCAAAAATCGAAAAAATGTCTAAAATCAGAGATGATTTTAACGAAATAGGAGCTTTTTTAGCCGAAAAATTAAAATTAACAAATTTCCCTCACAGAATCGAATGTTACGATATTTCCCACATCCAAGGCACAAATACAGTAGCCTCAATGGTCACATTCATAAACGGGCTAAGCAAAAAATCTTCCTACAAAAAATTCCGCATCCATTGGACAGAAAAAGGTAAACCAGACGACTTTTTATCCATGAAAGAAGTCCTAACAAGAAGACTAAAACGCCTCGAAGAAGAAGGCTGGGAAAAACCTGACCTAATAATTATCGACGGAGGCAAAGGTCAACTTTCAAGCGTTATGCAAATCGTAAATGAACTCCAAATCGAAGGAATAGACTTCATTTCCCTTGCAAAACGCGAAGAAGAAGTATTCTTGCCAAATAATCCTACCCCAATTATTCTTCCAAGAAACTCCTCTGCCCTATTTCTTTTTCAACGAATCAGAGACGAAGCCCACAGATTTGCGATTACTTACCATAGAAAATTAAGATCGAAAGAGCTTAAAATAAAATAAATCCGATAAACAGATGAACACGTAAGCCTTGATTGATGCAATAATATAAACGGGATAATCCATCGAAAGAGACTTTTTTATGCTTAAGTATTACAAAAAATATGTTCCATATCTTTTTTTGTTGCCTGCAGGCGTAATTTTGCTTGTCTTCTTTTTTATCCCGTTTTTTCAAACTTTTATTTTAAGTTTCCAAGATTATTCAACAAGTATCTACAATCCTGATTGGGTAGGGCTGCAAAACTATTTTAAACTTTTTCAATCCCCAATTTTTTATCAAGTTCTTTTTAACACCTTTTTATACCTTTTCATAGCTGTTCCAATTCTGGCAATTTTTCCGCTGTTTTTGGCAATTCTGCTAAATCAAAAAATCAAAGGAATTACACTGTATAAAATCCTTATCTATCTTCCCGTAATCGTTTCAATAGTAGTCGCAGCTATCGCATTCAAATGGCTATACGCCGATCAGGGTATTCTAAATTATTTAATATCAAGACTCGGACTAAACCCGATAGGATGGCTCACTGACACAAGATTTGCCCTAATCTCCGTAATCATTGTGACCATATGGAAAGGCGTCGGCTACTACATGATGATATACCTTGCAGGACTAATGAGCGTCCCAAAAGAATTATACGAAGCTTGTGACATTGACGGCGCAGGTGCCCTAAAAAAACACCTCACAGTGACAATCCCACACATAATGCCCACAATTGCACTTGTATCAACAATCAGCGCAATTTCAGCGATGAAAGTATTCGCCGAAATCTACGTCATGACAAAAGGTGGACCGCTAAACTCAAGCAAAACAATCGTTTACTATATCTATGAAAGAGCTTTTGAAAATCTTGATCTGGGCTACGCTTCTGCCATGGCTGTCGTCTTATTGATAATAGTCATGATATTTTCACTGATAAATATTCTCTGTTTTGAAAAAAATAAGTACCAAATATAGTTGGAAGGCAATAAAATGATAAAAAAATTACTTGAAAAAATATCAATCCATTCAATTTTAATATTCACATCCCTACTATCAATTTTTCCTTTCATCTGGCTAATTTCAACCTCCCTCAAAGGAAATGCGGAAAATATTTTTGCATATCCGCCCCAAATTATCCCAGCAGATTTTACTTGGCAAAACTATGTAGGAGTCTGGAAAAGAGTTGATTTTGTTGCCTACTTCATTAACAGCATGATTGTTGCAGGAGCAACAGTCGCACTAAACCTTATCCTATCTGCCATGGCCGCATACCCGCTTGCAAGAATGGAATTCATCGGAAAAAAATTCTCCTTTTTTGCAGTACTTGCAACAATAATGGTTCCGTTTCAAGCAATCATGCTTCCCGTCTACCTCATAACCCTTAAACTCCATCTAATAGACTCAGTAAACAATTTTATGGGATACCTCGGGCTCGTAATGCCTTTTGCAGTGAGCGCTTTTGGAATATTTCTCATGAGACAAGCCTTTCTTGCAATCCCCAAAGAAATGGAAGAAGCAGCAGTAGTCGATGGCTGCAACGTATTCCAAGTATTCTTTAAAGTCCTTATGCCGATGGTCAAACCCTCGCTTGCAGTCCTTGCAATATTTACCTTTATAGGTTCCTGGGGCGAATTCCTATGGCCAAGTATCGTTCTTACAAAAGAATCCATGTACACTCTTCCCGTCGGAGTAAACAACCTTCAAGGAATGTTTAGCTCTAACTGGAGATTCATCGCAGCCGGCTCAATCCTTGCCACCGTTCCAATCGTAATTTTCTTTCTTGCCATGCAAAAATACTTCATTTCTGGAGAAAATGAAGGCGCAGTTAAAGGCTAACTTACTTTTTCTGAAGAAAAAGTAAGCAAAAAGACTTTAGACAAATTAACTCTTTCGCTAAAGCAAAACAGATTTATGTGGAAAAGATTTCTGTTGAAAAAGTAAGTTGAAAGTTTTGAAGTTTTGAAGCTTGGAAATTTGGAAGTTTTGAATTGTAAAATTTTTAAGTCTTTTTATAAATTGACTTTGTTGAGGACAAAAAAAGTGACACCCTCAAACAAATTAACACCTTGCGGAAGTAAATCAGGTTAATTAACTTAAATATCGCGCGAGCCGCTGAAAAAATTTTCAACGGCTCGCAAACTTATTTTTTTATTCAATTATTATTTTGTTTTTTCTGGAGAAGTTTTATACTTTGTAGACATTGTATTTACTGCACCATCCAAAACTTTATCACTTTGTTTTTTATTATTTTTATCCATGAATTTATTTTTGAACCATCCTGCAAGAGGAGTTGATAACAATGGAGCCAGAGTACGTTTTGTCAACGCTGTTGTTGCTATTGCGGTCATCAACAAGCCAAAGCCTTTGCCGAAGCCGTTGTAGTACTGACTTCCTTTTCCTAGACGTTTCACAACACCTTTGTAAACTTCTTCTTTATTAACTTTTGACATGTCAACGCCTAAAGCTTTTAATTTATCTTCGCTTTCTTTGAGAGCCTTTTTAGCCAACATTTCTATGTTATCAGAAGCCAAAGTACTTTGTGTACTTTTTAATGTTTCTTTGCCTGTATCTTTATTTTTAACAGTACCTGTATATTTAGCTAACCATTTTGGAGTCAAACCTCTATCAATAACTTTACCGATAAGGAACTGGCCGCCGACCATAATGATACCATTCATTAAATCAAGCGCTGCAACAAATTTTCTCTTTTCTTCAGGTATTTTTTTGTTATGCAAACTTTGGGTTGTATAGTAATAACAACCGACCAAATCTTTACTTACAATTGATGTTACAAGCATTGCTGCTGCAAACTTTGCAGGTTCTGTTGCCTTTTGTTCATATTGTTTTAACATCACTTTTGTCTGCGCAAATTTTCCAAACATTTTGCCTGTTGATTTGTAGAAAGAAGTAGGAATTATAGCCATTATTTCTTACCTCCTTCCGGTTTTACCTTGCTCGGATCATCTTTTACAAGACTTGGGAATAATGTTTCAACTATTCTTGGATAAACCCAGTTAAGCGCGGTACAAGTAACCGCCGTTGTTATCAAGTTAAATCCAATCATAACAAATGTTTTGAACACATCAAAATCACTGCCCAAGCGAGAAGATCTATTGCTCATAATCTTTTTACCGATAGTTTTTATAGTCGTTTCAGGATTAAACCCTTTAAGTTTTTTTGCGTTAAACATAGTTGTAAAAGATTCAAAACCTTTATCTATCTTTTTGTCCATCAACGCTTGAAGAGCTTTTGTATCCATTCCAAGTCTGTTAAAGAAATGGCCTAAAGTCATTTTTTCTGATTTATAAAAACCGTCGCCAATTTGCAATTGACCAATTCTTGCAGCTTGTTCACCTGTTGCTTTTGCTAAAAGTTCATCGCCACCTTCTGCCAAAGCTATAGGATTCAATGCTTTTTTAATTTGATTCTTTGTTTCTTTTTCCTGTCTCAACTCTGACAAGAATTTTACTAAATCTTCTTCGGTAACTCCTTCATCAATCAAACCGACTTTTCTCAAAAAGTCCATAGCTTTTATATTTTTTAATTTAGAGTCCAAAACGTGTTTCTTTAATTGTCCATCTTCATGAAACTCAATTTTAAACTGCTCATTCATAAAGCTTCCAAATGTCTTCTTTCTGAAATTATGATCATTTACAAAAGCATCTAGCTCTTCTTTTTTAGTCATATTAGGAATATTAGAGCCGATAACTTTTTTGCCATCTTTTGCAGAACTATCTAAAATATAAATTTCTTTTGTTGCTTCGTTAATTTTAATATTTTCAGGATTTTCTGTAACCAAATGAGTAAAGAAATCTATTCTTTCATTTTTGACATTTTTTACATAATTATCTAAAAGAAGTTTTTTCTCTCCATTTTTAATTTTACCTGATTTAATTCTATCTAAATCTTCACTGTCCCAATCTGTAGATTTATATTTTTCTACAAATTCTTCTAATTTATTATCTTTTATTGCTTTATTAAAATCCTTTTTGAATGATGGTTTTAAATAAGTTTTGTCAGGAGCAATTCTCATATCTAGCATATAAGGAAGATGGCCTTCGCTGCCCAAAGTGCTCATATATGAATTTATGGCATTTGTCATTGCAAGCCCGCCAGAAATAGCAATAACTGCAGAAATTGGCTGCCTTAAAGCGGTGTATTCTTTTGTCTTTTTATCTTGAGTAGAAATCGGATTGCATGCAATAAACAAAGGCGCCAACGTAGTTGTAAAAATTGCGTTTATAACTTGGTTTTGGACTTCGCCGTCATTTGCGTTTAACAATCTGGAAAAATATCCGACTATTCCCTGTTTTTTTTCAATAGCTTGTCTAACACTCTTTGCGGTAAGATCTGTTGCAATTTTTGTTGCATCATCACCTAAGCTTGCAGCTCCTTTGAAAGCAGGATAAGAATTAAATTTTTTTCTTGCTTGCAAATTTTTGCTTTGATAATTCGGCTGAACTAATTGAATTTTGCTCATGTAAAATCACATCCATCTAAATGCACTACACCTCTATCTTAAATCGCTAAAACTTTTTTTTTGCTAGTTTTCCAAAATTTTTTTTGTATTTATGAAAAATTGTTACAATTGTTTTTTCGTGAATTATGCCACGATTCAATATTGAAAATGCTTCATGCCAACATGGCTAAAATCCACAAATATTAAGTGTTTCAGCGACAATTAATTACCTGTTTTTCTGCTACGTTATAAGTAAGATATATTGATTATTGATTATTTTAGAAACGCTATTTCGACTTCATCTATATGATTATTTGATTTGCCAGATTTGATTTTATACTCTGCTTCAATGAGATTCTTTTTCAATGATACCAGATCTTTCAAGCTTGTGTTTTTAAGCTTCATTTGGGTATTTTTAACTACAAACTCATGCTGACCCACCAGCTTTGAAAGTTCAAAAGGCGATTTTGAAGATTTTGATTTTATAATAATCCATTTTCTCAACATTGTTTGCAGCGCCGATAAAATCTCCAGAGGATGCTTTTTTGATAATAATTTCTTAAATTCCAAAAGGGCGTTTGCCTTATCATTTTTCATCAAATAATCTGCCATTTCAAACAAATCTTCGTTAGAAATACATATTTCTTTTACCATTTCTTTTGTTATTTTGTTTTTTGGGTAAGCCAAAAGTTTTAATTTTTCTATTTCTTTTGAAAGTTGCCTTAAATTGTTTCCAACTTGCTCTATTAAAGTTGTAGAAGCCGCTTTGTCCAACTCAACCTCTTGTTTTTTTGCTTCTTTATTAATCCAATTTATAATATCGTCCACCTTGTAAGTCTTAAACGTAGGAAACTCTTGGCAAGTAGCATATTTTGAAATTATCTTGTAAATCTTTTTTCTTGTATCAACTTTTTTTCCTTCGTCTCTAGGCAAAGTATAAATCAAAACGACGCAAAGCGAATCAATGTTGTCTTCCAAAGCCTTTGAAATTTCTTCCAACTCGCTATCTTCAAGAGCTTTTGCAAAATAATTCTCAACACTTATGACAATCATCATATTGCCAAACATCATCGGCTGAGTTCTTAAAAGCGATATTAAGTCTGAAAAAGCAGGTGAATCGATTTTTTTAAAATTCATTGAAGAAAAGTTTTTATCCAGAAGTTTTTTCTTGAGCTTGTTTATCTCCAGCTCAATATTATAATCTTCATCACCATAAAAAAAGTAAATACTCATAAAACATATAATAAAATAAATAAATAAAATAAGATACTTTATGTTAAAATATTAATGCAAAAACACTAAAAGGGGTATAAAATGACACTAAAAGAAATAAAAAACAATATATTTTATTGCGGATTAAACCACAGAGAAAGAAAAATGTTTGACGAATTGGTTCCGCTTCCGATGGGTACAACTTACAACTCCTATTTAATAAAAGCAAGCGAAAAAACCGTCTTGGTCGATACAATGTATCCACCAAAATCAGATGAATTTATGGAAAAACTAGAAAAAAACGGAGTAGATAAAATTGACTACATCGTTGCAAACCACGGAGAACAAGACCACTCAGGGACTTTGCCAAAGTTGATAAAAAAATATCCGCAAGCTATAATCTTAACCAACCCTAAATGCAAAGAAATTGTTCAAGAAATGCTTCATATCGAAGATGAAAAATTCCAAATTGTTCAAGATGGAGAAGAAATTTCTCTTGGAAACAAAACTCTTAAATTCATTTATACACCTTGGGTTCACTGGCCTGACACAATGTTCACTTATGTAAAAGAAGACCAAATTCTTTTCACTTGTGACTTTTTAGGTTCTCATTCGCCTTTTGAAAATGTTTTTGCACCGCAAACTCCTGAACTTTTAAAAGCAGCAAAAAGATATTATGCAGAAATCATGATGCCGTTTAGAAATTTTTGCAAAAAATATATTCAGCTTATAAAAAGTATGGATGTAGATATGATTTTGACAAGTCACGGCCCAATTTACGACAAACCTGAGTTCATATTAAACGCGTACGAAGAATGGACAGCAGACGAATGTAAAAACTTGGTCATTATTCCTTATGTATCAATGTATGAAAGCACAAAAGAAATGGTTAATTACCTGTGCGAAAACCTTTCTGAAAAAGGGATTGAAGTTAAACCTTTCAATGTTTCCGAAGAAGATTTAGGCGAGCTTGCAATGGAGCTTGTGGAAGCATGCACTGTTATATTCGGCTCTTCTATGGTCCTTGCAGGCCCTCACCCGGCAGCCGTTACTGCAGCTTACTTGACAGGTTTATTGAGACCAAAAATGAAACACGTAGGTTTTATCGGCTCTTACGGTTGGGGCGGAGTTTTAACCGCAAAACTCGAACAGGCTCTTTCTTCAATTAAATGCGAAAGACTTGAACCTGTAATAATAAAAGGAAAACCAAAAGAAGAAGATTTCCAAAAATTGGATGTTTTAGCCGAAGAAATTTATGAAAAACATAAAGCTTTAGGACTCTGCTAAAAAATATCTTAAATTAAAATTTTATCCATTCTTTCAAGGCCAAACTATTCTTGAAAGCAAGTTTTGTCCATTTTTTTGGACAAACAACGATTTTTTCTTCATTTTGATTAAGCCAGGCTCCCCACCATGAAAAGCTGGAATTGGCGATAATATTATGCTTGCAATTCTTCATCAAGTTCAAATCCAGCCAACCCTTTTGCAGATTGAAGTCTATAATTTTAACCGGAGCATCAATTTTTATGTTTTCCTTGACCCATTCTATATCATCTGAAAAAATGTAAAAATGAGGGTCTTGAACATTTTTGCATATATGTCCGATAGCTTTTTCATAATAGTCCAAAAGACAGATTCCATGAATTTTTTTTGCGCTTTCAAGGTTCACATAATCCCCTCTTCTGACATGAAGAGAAACAGAATTTGTGTTTTTTATCTCCTCTAAAGCTTTTTTATTTTTTTCATCCAATTCATCTTTTAGAGAAAAACATTCTACAAGCTCACTTCTGTAGTCCTTAAAGTATTTTTCGTTTTGAAAATATCCGTTATAATATGCAAAGGGGACCTTTAACAACATATTATCAAACTCGTAAGCATCTTTTTGGATATAATTATTTCCGCTTGGAATAAAAGCATTAACATTTAATTTTTTCCACAAAAATATCTTCAATTTCGATTGTTTTTTTGAAAAAATAACTTTTTTCAAATCTTCTTTTGAAACTTCTTTACATTCAATATTGAACGAATGAAGCTCAAAATCTCTATTTGTAACAGAATCGACAAGTTTTACGTCTTCAAAAAACGAAAAATCAAAAAACGTTTCAAGGTGAAAACGTCTTGATGTAGCATAGGCAAAAGCATATTGAAACATTTGGTTTCCGAGCCCGCCGTTAAGTTTTACAATAGCTTTTTTATCCAAAATTTACCTACTATTCTTTGCAAATATATAATTCAGGAGCCGGATTAATTCTTGCATCATTATTAATGACTTCGCTCATAAATTTATCAAAATAATTCTTTTTAGCATTAATAAATTCATCCGTGCTTTTGCTCCAATTTGAAGCTCCTCTGTAGTGAATAATAAAATCTTCTAAAAATTGGAAGTTAAATTTCGGGTCATAATTCTCTTTTAAATTTTCAGGAAGCAGATTGCTTTTTGAAACATCGTTGTGACAAGTATGTTCAATCCATTTGATTTTCAAATCAGGATTTCTCTTTAGCCAATGGTAAGTTTTTCCACCGCAATCTGTTCTCACTCCATCAACGGTTGTGAGTCTTATATCAAAATGATTTTTATCAGGAAGCTCGCCGCCTTTAAAGAACAATATTCCGTTCCATAAATAATCGATGTGTTCTCTTCTTTGGTGAACTGCAACCATATCGTTGTCTGCAAGATATTCGTTAAAATTAAAATCTTTTATAAAAAACATATCTGAATCGATGAAAACGTGAATTGTGTCTTTTTCCCAACGACAGAATCTATGGAAAGCCCAAGTTAGAGAATAACCTGTAATATAAGAAGCACCTGACACAAAAGAGCGAAATCTTACATCCTGGCATTTAATTTTTAATTCTTTGCAAATTTGTTTAATTCTTTTACGTCTTTGAGGTGCAATAATAGCGGTGTTATTAAGCACAATAAATTCCCAATCTTCATCTTTGATAAATTTTTTCATTGATTCAAATTGCGGATATATAAGTTCGGGCGTAATATTTGCCAACGTATAAATTTTAACTTTGCTCATCTTGGCTCCTTCTTTATTGAGTTAATGATACAACGCAAAAGGGTTTAAGTCAACAAGACCGTTCTAACACCTCAAATTAATCTGCGGTTTAAAAACTTTGTAAAAGTTTAGATTTTGAAATGATTAACTTTGCAATTCTTGTAATTTGTGCGCTTCATGGTAAAATATTTACTAAGAAAAACAATTTCTATTGAATTAAATTAAAATCATTTTAAAAAAATTTGAAAGGAGTATGAGCATGAAGGTCTTGATATTAGCAGGTGGACTCGGAACGAGATTGGGAGAAGAAACTGCAATCAGGCCAAAACCCATGGTTGAAATCGGCGGATATCCGATTCTTTGGCATATCATGAAAACATATTCCCACTTTGGGTTTAACGATTTTGTTATTTTATGCGGGTACAAAAGCGAAGTAATTAAAGAATACTTCACTAATTACTATATTAACAACACAGATATCACAGTTGATTTAAGCACAAACAGCGTTGAAGTTCACAGAACTGCTTGTGAACCTTGGAAAATCACTATGATTAACACAGGGAAAAACGCGCTTACCGGAAGCAGAATTAAAAAAGCGAAAAGCTTTGTCGGCGACGAGCCTTTTATGTTAACATACGGCGATGGCGTGAGTGATGTAGATATAAGCGCTTTGGTTGATGCACATAAAAAATCAGGAAAACTTGCTACTCTCACAGCGGTACAACCATCAGGCCGTTTTGGAGCTTTAAACATCGAATCAAACGGAGAAATTTCTCACTTCCAAGAAAAACCAATAGGAGATGGTGCTTGGGTAAACGGCGGTTTCTTTGTTCTTCAGCCTGAAATTTTTGACTACATTGCAGATGGCGATAGCGTAACTTGGGAGCAGGAGCCAATGAAAACACTTGCAAACGAAGGTCAGCTTAACGCATTCAAACATAAAGGTTTCTGGAGACCGATGGATACATTGAGGGATAAAGAAGATTTGAACGAAATTTGGGATTCTGGAAACGCTCCTTGGGCACATTGGCTCAAAGAAGATAACAGAATTGCTTGCAAAGGAGTTTAATTTTGAAAAAAGTTCTAATCACAGGCGCTACTGGTTTTATTGGAAGAAACGTTGTTGATGAACTCTTAAAAAGAGGATATGAAATTCATTCATTGGTTTATCCTCCTTTTGCAGAAGACAAAGATGGATTATTTCAATATGAGATGAATTTAATGGACTCTAAGGCCGTTGAAGACTTTTTATCAAAACATAATTTTGAAAGTTTGATTCATCTTGCTTGGTATGTTGGGCCAAAATGCCACGTCGCAAACCTAAATCTTGACTGGACGATTGCAACGCTTAATCTGCTAAACAGTTTCCAAAAAAATGGAGGAAAGAAATTTGTTGGCGCAGGAACTATCTCTGAATATAACTATAAATACGGTTATTTTACAGAAGATATTACTCCAACGGATGCAAAAGCTTTGTATGCAAAAACAAAAAATGCTATTTTTAATATTGCTGAAACGTTTTGCGAACAAAACGAAATAGATTTTAAATGGCCAAGAATATTCAATCTATATGGCCCCAACGAAAAACCTGCAAGACTAATGCCTTCTGTTATAAATTCTTGCTTGAGGGGAGAAGATGTAAAAGTAAGTGATTGTTTGAAATTTCAAGATTACTTGCATGTTTTTGACACCGCAAGAGGCATTGTGGATGTATTTGAAAGCGAGTTGAAAGGTGCCGTTAATATTTGTTCTGCAGAGCCTGTTCAACTTAAAACAATAGTACAAAAAATTGCAGAAAAAACAAATTTCAAAGGTGAAATTTTATGGGGGGCAATTCCCGCGGCATTTGGTGATGATGTGGTTGTCGGGAATAACGAAAAATTAAAATCAATCGGTTGGAAACAGCATTACAGCCTTGATGAAGGTTTAGATATGACTATCGACTGGTGGAGAGCAAATAAGATTTAGTAAAAAATATAAGGAAAGGTATAAATGTCAAATTTTAACAATGTATATAAAGGCAAAACAGTACTAGTAACAGGCCATACAGGCTTTAAGGGCAGCTGGCTTTCCATTTGGCTTACAATGCTGGGTGCAAATGTTGTCGGATATGCGCTTGAACCTTATTCTGAAAGAGGGAACTATAACGCATCCCATCTCGAAAAACATATTTTTGCAGATATAAAAGGCGACATCAGAGATTCTAAAAAACTTGAAGATACAATTGCTCAATACAAACCTGAAATTATCTTTCATCTTGCAGCACAAGCTTTAGTAAGAACAGCTTACGATGATCCCAAAAACACCTATGATACAAATGTTATGGGCTCTATAAATATTTTGGAAGCAGTCAGAAAATTTGATTTTATAAAAACAGTTGTTATGATTACTTCAGATAAATGTTATGAAAACGTTGAACAGATTTGGGGTTATAAAGAAACTGACAGAATGGGTGGTTATGATCCTTATTCTGCATCAAAAGGGTGTGCCGAGTTGATGATTTCTTCATACAGAAACTCTTATTTTAACCCTAAAGATTATGCAAAACACGGAAAGGCTGTTGCGTCTGTTAGAGCAGGAAATGTTATTGGCGGCGGCGATTGGTCTGACAATAGGCTTATTCCTGATTGCATAAGATTTATTGAAGAAGGAAAAGATATCGAAATAAGAAGCCCTAAAGCCACAAGACCTTGGGAGCACGTTATGGAGCCTCTTTCAGGTTATTTAAGAGTGGGACAAAAATTAATCGAAGACCCTATAACTTTTGCAGAAGGTTTTAATTTTGGTCCTCCTATTGAGTGCAACAAAACTGTTTGGGATGTGGTTGAATATCTTGTAAAATATTACGGAAAAGGCAAAGTTGTTGATAAGTCTACTGTAAATCAGGTTCACGAAAATACTTTGTTGAGCTTGGATGTCACAAAAGCTTATAAAATGCTCGATTGGAAAGCGCAACTATCTTTTTACGAAGCAATTGAATTTACTGTCGATTGGTATAAAGAAGCTTTGACTTCAGAAGATATGTTTGAATTTACTAAAAAACAAATCGAAGCTCATGTTGCAAAAGGTTATTTATGGGAAAAACAATAATTTTAGGCAGCGGAATCTCAGGATTGTCCGCGGGATTTCATTTAAAAAAAAACGGAATCGATTCTGAAATTTATGAAAAAAACCAAGATTGGGGCGGTTTATGCTCCAACTTTGAAATAGACGGATTTAGATTCGACAAATTTGTCCACTTTACCTTCACAAACGATGAATATATAAGACAAATATTTGAATCCAAAATTCCGCTTTTGGAACATCCTGCCATTTCAAACAACTACTACAAAGGATTTTGGCTGAAACATCCTGCACAAAACAACCTTTTTCCGCTCCCTTTAAAAGAAAAATTTAACATTATAAAAAATTTTACCTCAAGAAAAAGAACAGAAATTTCTGACATAAAAAATTATGCCGAGTGGCTTCAATGCCAGTATGGAGACTATTTTGCCCACAATTTTCCTTTTGCATACACAAGAAAATACTGGGGAAAAGAAGCAGAAGAATTAGAAACTAAATGGGTTGGAAATCGGATGCACTCGCCATCTTTGATTCAGGTTTTGAAAGGTGCTTTTTTTCATAACAAGAAAAACTTTTATTATACAAACGTAATGAGATATCCAGAAAAAGGCGGTTTTAAAAGTATTCTTTGTGGTTTGCACGAAGATTTAGATATAAAATTAAACAAAAAAGCCGTTGAAATAAACACTGAAGAAAAACTTGTAAAGTTTGAAGATGGAGAAATTCAGTCATATCAAAACTTGATTTCTTCAATTCCTTTGCCTGAAATTGTTAAAATAATAAAAAATTGCCCTCAAGCAGTTTTAGATGCTGCAAATAAACTTAAACACACTTGCGGCTATATGGTTTCACTCGGTTTTAACAGAGAAGATATAGCAAAAGATTTATGGTTCTACATTTACGATGAAGATATTTTGTCTGCAAGAGTTTATTCTCCAAGCTTGAAGTCCAAAGATAACGTTCCGACAGGATACAGCTCAATTCAAGCAGAAATATTTTTTGCAAATGATGCAGAAATTTTATCTCCTGAAGTTGTTTTAAAAAATACTATTGAAAAACTTTCAAAAATAATGAATTTTAAAGAAAGTGAAATTTTAGTAAAAGATATAAGGTTTGAAAAATATGCCAACGTAATTTTTGACCACAAAATTTATGAAAACAGAAAAATTGTATTGGATTATCTTGTCTCCGTTGATATAAAATCTATCGGAAGATTTGGCAAATGGGAGTATATGTGGACAAATCAAGCGTTTATGGACGGAAAATCAACCGCAGAAGATATTATCCATAAATTAACAGCAGACGGCAGTCTCTAGTTTGATATTAAATCCCATCTCTAACGCTTTTAAGTTTAGCGGAAGAAGATTTTTTCTATGCTCTGGCAAAACAACATCAAGTGCTTTATGAAGAGAATCAACAGAAGTAAGTTCGCTGACTTTTGCAAATAAGCCCAATGCAATAACGTTTGCTATTTTAATTGAACCTAGAGTGTTTGCCATATCGCTGATGGGTGCAAAAAAGCATTTTACGTCAGGTCTTTCATCCTTTTTCTCTGTATTTTCGATAAAGGTTGAATTTGCAATCATTGTTCCGCCTTTTTTTATTAAAGGCAAAAATTTGTCAAAAGAAAGCTGATTAAGAGCGATTATGAAATCAGATTCAAGCATATTTACAGAACTCACTTCTTCATCAGAAGTTACTATTTCGCAATTTACGGTTCCGCCACGCATTTCAGCACCATAGCTTGGATACCAGGTTACGTTTTTACCATCCAACATAAGCGCATTTGCCAAAACTTCCCCTGCAAGTAAAATCCCTTGCCCGCCAAATCCTGCTACTTTTATACTTTTTTCGTCCATAATCTTGCCTTTATTAATCATTTTGTCATTTTAAAATTGTTTTTTGTAAATTTTACAAATTATCTTTGCACACCCCAAGAGGGAATACAGGGAAAAGCTCTTCTCTTATTCTTTCATGCGCCTCTGAAGGGCTCATGTGCCAGTTTGTAGGGCACGAACAGAGTATCTCGACAAACCCGAGACCTTTTCCTTCGAGTTGCGCTTGGAAAGCTTTTCTAATATATTCTTTTGTTTTTCTTATGTTTGCGATAGAATCCAGCGCCCCGCGAGCAGAAAAAGCTGTCCCGCCGCAAAGAGCAATTTGCTCTGCTGTCTTAATCGGATAGCCGTAATACTCTTCGTTTCTGCCAAATGGAGATGTTGTTGTAACCTGCCCCATCACAGTTGTTGGAGCCATTTGTCCGCCTGTCATTCCATAAACCGTATTGTTTATACAAATAGCTGTCAATTTTTCCCCTCTAAGAGCCGCATTAAGAGATTCCGCAATCCCTATCGATGCAAAATCGCCATCGCCTTGATAAGTAAAAACAAACTTGTCCGGATTTGTTCTTTTTATCCCTGTTGCAACAGCCATTGCACGGCCATGCGGTGATTCAATACAATCGTTATCAAGCCAGTTATAAAGCATTACAGAACATCCGCTTGAAGCAACACTTATGGTTTTTTCGCTCAAGTTGAACTCTTCCAATAGCTCTGCAACCAATCTTACTGCAACCCCGTGGTCGCATCCCGGACAAAATGGCAACTTTGCATTTGGTTTTAATGATGTCGGTATTTTAAAAACTGTGTTTTTATCTTTTATTTGCATAACGCTTCCTTGTTAATCTTTTTATTGTATCTGCTGATTTCTGCAGCAATGCTTTCAACATCAATCAACTGACCTGTAGGTTTGTTTAAAAATTCTACAGGGACTTTGCCGTTTACCGCAATTTTTACATCTTTAAGCATTTGTCCCATGTTCATTTCAATATCCAAGAACATTTTGGCTTTAGTGCATAATTTTTCGATTATTTTATTTGGGAAAGGATAAAGTGAAATTGGTCTAAGCATTCCTACTTTTACCCCGTTTTTCCTTGCAAGCTTAATTGCAGATTTGACATTTCTTGAAAGACTGCCGAAACATGTAACAATTATTTCTGCATCTTCTGTCATAAACTCTTCAAAATCCTGCTCGTTTTCTTCGATTATTTTATATTTTTCAAATAACGCGATATTTCTTTTGGCAAGACTTTCTTCTGTCACTTCCAAAGAATGGATTGCTCTTGCGCTTCTACCTTTTGCACCTGTCAAAGCCCAACTTTCATTGGATATTTCAGGATATGGGTATTCTTTTATTTCGCAAGGCTCCATCATTTGCCCCAAAAGTCCATCTGCAAGAAGAATAACTGGATTTCTGTATTTTTGCGCAAGATAAAAAGTTTTATACGTTAAGTCGGCACATTCTTGAACTGTTGAAGGCGCAAGAACTATGATTTTGTAATCCCCGTTTCCGCCGCCAACTGTTGCTTGGTTGTAGTCTCCCTGAGAAGAAAAAATATAACCTTGCCCAGGGCCCGCTCTCATTACGCTGACCAAAACAGCCGGAACTTCGTCTGCTGCGGCATAAGAAAGACATTCCTGCATCAAACCGATTGCACAAGAAGAAGATGATGTCATTGCTTTTGCGCCTGTTGCGCAGGCACCGAGAACCATGTTAATCGCCGCAACTTCGCTTTCTGCACATACATAAGCCTTTTTTAATTCTTGCATTTTTATGCTCATGTATTCGCCGATTTCGCTTTGCGGCGTAATCGGATAACCGAAATATCCCTCGCAACCTGCTTTGATTGCGGCTTTTGCTATTGCGTAATTACCTTTTATTAATTCTTTTGTCATTTTTTCCTACCAATTTAAACTTTTGCTTAGTCAAAAATTTGTTTTATTTTTCTTTTATTACTTCTTCTATGGCCAAATCAGGACACCTGATAGCACACATAGCACAACCAAGACATTGATTTTGGGGGTCTTCAAACTCTACAGGAAAAGCTCCAAGACTGTTTGGCTCACTTCCCTTTTTGATAAGTTTTTTTGGACACACATCAACGCATAAATAGCATGCTTTACACTTTGTTTTGTTAATTATTATCTTGTTCATATTCGCTTCCTTAGATACCACATTTTAACACAAGCAAAAATAAAAAGACACAGTTTTTTGTTAAAAAAACCAAGATTAAAAGAAAAGTTGCGCAGACAGATTAAATATGATAAAATCCCATTATGAAAAGAGAGCTTATAAAACGAAAAGGATTCACGCTTGCGGAGGTTTTGATTACTCTCGGTAT
>JAEWYI010000117.1 GCA_023395735.1 Cyanobacteria bacterium OH_SFB_17 | reverse complement strand
TCATTTTTGTAAAATTCATAAAGTTTTTCAACATTATTTGAATTATTTTCGAGCAGAAACGGGTTTATATCAACTTTTGCTTGAGTTAATAATTCTTTTGGATTTAAAAAAGTGTTCAAAAACTTGTATAACATAGGATTATTTTATACGATTTTAACTTTTTTTGCAATTTATGTAAAGTTCTTGTACTTTTGTGGTTTTGATAGTAAAATATATATTGTAAAAGAACCGAAGAATAGTAAAATCGAACACAGGCGGTTTTTTGTATTGGAGAGGACTAATATGGAATTTTTCAGAAAACATCAAAAAGTTATAATTGCTGTGATTGCATTTACTTTTATTGCATGGACAGTTGGCTTGATGATGTTGCCATTGCTGGTAAAATAGGTAAATCGTGAACAAAAAACATATAATATCTATAATAGTATTTGCTCTGCTGTTAACTACAGCTGCAGTTGGTCATGCTTTGCCAAGTGAGGCTCAAAGCCCGCATAAAACAAGGGCTGAAATTCAGCAGAAAAGAACTCAGGCGAAAGCAAAAATTAAACATTTAAGATGGTTGGAAAATTTAGAAACAAATAAACTGTACAAAAACCAACAAAAGTTGGAAAATACAACGACAACTCTTGCTGTATCTAAACAGCAGTATTCTTCAGCCCAAAATAAATTGTCTAACTTGGAATCAAATTTGTCAGGTGCTCTTTCTGAATTTGCCCAGATTGATTTTCAGATGAGAAGAAGAATCAGGCAAATATTTAAAAACCAAAGAAAAGGATTTTTCGAGCTTCTTCTTTCTGCTCAAGACTTTAACACATTCCTCGACAGAGTTTATTTCGAGGGAATTGTTATCAGAAATGACTATAAGCGTATGGCTTATGCAAGAAAAAAAGCAAAAGAAATTGCACTTTTAAAATACAGAATTGAAGAGCAAAAGCGTTACCTTGCTCGCTCTGTAAAAAACATTCAAAATCAACAACAATCTATTCAGCATGAAATTGCCAAAAATCAGAATATGATTTTTAAGCTTAGAACCGATAGAGCGACTTATGAAAAAGCGGAAAAAGAGTTGGCAAGGCAGTCTGCAAGTTTGCAAAGCATGATTTCAAGAAGTGCAAAAGGTACAAATATAACCGTAGTTTCAGGATTTATAAAACCTATTGGCGGAAGAATTACATCTCCGTTTGGTTGGAGAAAACATCCGATATTCAACTCAAGAAGTTTTCACTCAGGTGTTGATATCGCAGGGCCATTTAACGGAAGCGTAAGAGCGTCTAACTCTGGAAAAGTCATTTATTCCGGTTGGTACGGCGGCTACGGGAAAGTCGTAATTATTGACCACGGACGAGTAAGCGGTGTACCGACAACAACATTGTATGCTCACTTGAATTCTTTTGCCGTAGGTTCGGGTGAATATGTTTCAAAGGGACAGACCATCGGGCATGAAGGTACAACCGGCTATAGCACAGGGCCTCACGTTCACTTTGAGGTTAGAATAAACGGAAGACCAAACAATCCTCTTAATTACATTTAATATGTGGGAAAAAACATGAAAAATAAAATTATACTATTACTTTTAATATCAGCGTTAACAGCAGGAAACTGTTCTTTCGCTGTGCAAGAAGGTAAGGTTATTTCTGATAAAAACAATCAAAACATTCTTAAAGATTCTTTTTCTGAAGTTAATCAGTTTACCGATAGCTTTTTCACTCCTAGACCAACGAGAGTGATAACTAGGACAAAAAAAGAATTTGAAGATGCTTCAAAAGAAGAATTGAAAGTTTTATTAAAAGAATCAGAGCCTAAAGAGTATCCAGTCAGAAAAATTGACATGGGACCGCCTCTTGTAATGACGGCGAAAACGCCTCCGCCTTTAAAACGTTTGAGATTAAAAATACAGAGTGAAGGCTGGATAAAAAAGAAAGCAAAAGCAGTTCAAGAGGTTGCTGTTGAGCCGGAAAATCAAGGGATATTGGATTGTGATACAATGGAATATTTTCCTGACAAGACAGAGCTTCATGCAAACGGTAACGTTGTCATGTCTTTTCCTAAAAATAAATCTTCTCTAAAAGCTGATAAAATGATTTATAACCAAACTTCAAATTTAATTAAAGCTTATGGAAACGTAGTTCTGATTAATGACGGAAAACAGGTTTATGGCGATTATTTGCTAGTTGATTTAAATGAAGAAAATGCAATGATGGATAATCCTGCATCTGATGAATTTGCAATAAGAGCTCGTGCAAAAAAAGGTTATATGTACGGTGACAAGCTTGTTGAAGAAGACGGAAGCTTGTTGGTTACTAAAAAAAGAATGATTGATATGAGAGCTGATATGTTTGGTCCGGATTTGGACAGAATGTTCGTCAGCACTCGCGACAAAAGTTATATTAAAAAAGACAGTCATGGTGAAAATTTAAAAATTAAGACTAATGATTTGATAATAAATTCTAAAAAGGAGCATGATACTGTTACTTTTAAGAATGCAAAAATTTATATGAATGAGAAAAAAATCTTTACTATTCCTGCTATTACCTTGCATACAAACAAAAACAGAGACTATGTTGAAGGTGATTATCCTGAATTGGGAACTGTTTCTAATTTAGGTATGTATGCAGGTCCAGGCTTTGTTTTTGATGTTCCTGGCGGCTCTACATTGAAGGTATTGCCGATTCTTAATTACCAAAGTAACGGGGATAACTCAGAAGACAACGCTTTTGGATGGGGTGGTATTGCCAAGTTTAAAAGTGCATCCAACAAAACTGATATAGGTTACGGTACTGCAAATAAATTGTTTGTCGTGAGAGGTGTTCAATTATTAGATGATAATTTATTTTTACAATACGCATCGAATTCATACATGGACGATTGGTTTTTAGGTTTCAGAATGCCAAAACTCGGTGGTGAGTTGGTTTATCAAGATTCTACTCTTTTTACAAATTTTATGGGTAAAAAGAAAGATATGGTCTACACTCAACGTTATGCAGCAGGTTATTTCCAAGATGGAATAGTTGGAAACGCCGTTCCATTAGGAGAAGACGGAATTGGTACCGGAAGACTTAAATATATGGGAGAAGTTGCTCAGACTGTTTGGAGTTATAACGATGAGAACAGAAGCCCTGTAAATGCCAGATTTGAAATTGTTGGTGAAGGTTCAGCAGCTGTTTATGGAACAGGTGATACGCAAATGATTGCAAGAATGGGGCCAAGACTGCATTCGCAATATTATAGATGGATGCAGGATGTAGGTTATTTCTTGTCAGGATACAACGATAACACGCCTTTGTTGAGCTATGACCGTTATATGTACGGACGTTCAAACGTTTATATGAGAGAAAGTTTCAGAATAAATAAATATTTGACTATGTCTTGGATGGGATCTTTAAATTTATCTCAAGATAGCTGGAATGGAAACTTAATGCAAGAAAATTCTTTCTTCTTTGGTATAGGGCCTGATGATATAAGATTAAACATCGGCTATGATACAGTAAGGCAGCAATCTTTTGTGACAATGAGCATGCACCTTGATGCTAAAGGTTCTTCTATTGAGTATAAAAAAATGGTTATAAAAAATCCTGACACATTGGGCAAAGATAAAAAACACCCAGAACGTCAGGCATTTGTTCAGACAAACTCATCAACAGGGCTTTCTTTTGCTAGTGATGACTCTGATGAAGATGATGGCAAAGAACATTTTGAAAAAGCTCAGGTTATTGAAATCCCTGTTGATGAAGATAAGGTTCCTTTGTAATGGATATTGAAAACATTAAAAACAAAATAATTAAATACGGTGATATTATTGATGCCAAAGGTTTTTCCCCTGGGACGTCAGGTAATATATCTGTTAGAGTTGATGACAAAATTCTTATTACGGCTTCGGGCTCTTCTAACGGAGACTTGGCTTATGAGGATTTGGTTTTGATAGATTTTGAAGGCAACACTATAGATGGAGGCAAAAAAGCATCAAGTGAGAAGATGCTGCATGTTGAATTTTACAAGCAAAGACCGGAAATAAACGCTATTATTCACGTCCATTCACCTTATTTAAGTTCTTTTGCGGCGGCAAGAATTTCTTTGGAAGATCCGGTTATGGCTGAAAATGTTTTTTACTTCGGTAAAATCCCTCTTGCAGATTATGCACTGCCTTCCTCAAAAAAACTTGTTGAAAATACAATTGAAAAATTGAAAGATTCGAATGCTTGTTTGATGGCAAATCATGGTTTTATTGTTGGAGATGTTGACATTGAACAGGCTTATTTAAAGCTTGAACTTGCTGAATCTTATGCGCAAGTTGTGCTTAATACAAAAATATTGGGTGGCGCAGCTTTGTTGTCAGAAAAAGAAGTAGCTGAAATAGAAGCTTTAAAGTAAACCGTCTACAGATGGAATTAGTAAAAACATTACGATTAGAGCGCCTACAACCATTGCTGGCCCAAAGGGCAGATATGTGAATGTTGAAGGGTCTTTCATTCCTGATAAAATTCTTTTGCATGTGTAAATCCCGACGATTAACAAAACAATGGTGAATAATAAAAATAAAACAAAATTCGATGATAAGCCAGAGCTTTCAAGTGCTTTTGTGGCAATTACCAAAAAGCCGAAAGTAAGCAGTGAAAATAGCGTTTTGTAATCTTTATTAGTTACTAATTTTTTGACAAATATTGGAATGGTAAGAATTATTTGGACTATAAATCCGTATAATAAAATTGTGATAAGATATTTCCATCCAAAAACAGCACCAAGACCTGCTGCAATATATGTATCACCTTCGCCAAATGCTCTTGTGCCAGCGACAAGATAACCAAATCTAGCAAACGCTTCCATTATAATTATAGCTGCGATTATGCCAAATAGTGCTTGTATAAATGAATTGTTTATCCCAAAAGAAAAAGTGCCGATGGCAAAAACTTTGTCTCCAACGTAAAGGTTTCCAATGTTAAATAAATTATAAATTAAGCCTATTCCAACAAGGATGTAGGTATGCATGTCAAATACAACTTTTTCTTTTATGTCAGTAGCCGCAAGGACAACAAAAAGAGACACAACGGCAAACATAAACATTGCATTTAAGGTCAGTCCGTATTGCAAAAATACAGCCATAAAAAGTAATCCTGTTGTCAATTCAATAATCGGATACTGAAAGCTTATATCTGTTTTACAAAATGCACATTTTCCTTTTAAAATTAAATAAGATATAATCGGAATATTGTGATACCACTTTAAAGGAGTCTGACATGACGGGCATTTTGAGGCAGGAAAGACAATTGATTCATTGCTAAAAGCTCTTAAAATTACAACGTTTAAAAAACTACCGATGCATAATCCAATTATAAAAATAAAAGAAAATACTATAAATAAAAGTATCCAAAGTGTCATTTTGTTGCTCCTTGTTGTTTGTTGCCGGCTGTAATAATTTCGTACATATCGGCAAGAGCTTGCTTAAGTCTTCTTGATACTTGCATTTGAGAGATACTCAACTTTTCAGATATTTCTCTTTGATTCAAATCCTCATAGTAGCTTAATTCAATAACTTCTTTAAGTTTTGGTTTGAGTTTTTCTATTGCTTTTGCAAGCATAATTTTTTCTTCATAAGAGTTTAAAAATTCATAATAATCTCCAGATGGAATTTTGTCCGCAAGAGATTGTGAATCTTCATCTTCATAAAAAGTCTGATCAAGTGAAACAGTGCTTTTTCTTCTGTCAACTTCAATGATGTCATTAATTTTTTTGACAGGTAAAGACATAACTTCAGCAATTTGTTCTGAAGTCGGTTCAAAACCTTCTTCCGTAAGCTGTTTCATGACATTATTAATTCTAAAAGCAAGCTCTTGAATTTCCCTTGGAGCTTTTATCATAGATGCTTTGTCTCTTATGTAGTGCCTGATTTCGCCGGTAATTAAATAAGTTGCATAAGTCTTAAATTTTGTTCCCATATCAGGATTAAAAAGATCAATCGCCTTTATCAGACCTACAGAACCCACTTGAATTAAGTCATCAACAGGGTCAGTCGCACGTCTTGCAAGCCCGCAGGCTATTTTTTTTACAAATGGAATACAAGCAACGACAATCAAATTTTGCAATTGTTTTTTTAATTTTTTGTCGGTTGAATTTTTGTATGTTATTAGCCATTCGTGGATTTGAACAAAATTTTCCTCTTGCATCAACAATATAAATCTCCAATATCTCTTTTAATAAGTTTATTATAACATAATTTTTATTGTTTGTAATTAGTGTAACAAATTGATATTTTAATACTCAATACCTTCTCTGGCTATTACACCTTTATCCCAATAGTGCTTTACCGGTTCAATTTTAGAGACCAAATGCGCAAGTTCAATAATTTTTGGATGTGCGTTTCTTCCTGTCAAAACGATCTCCATGCAGTCAGGTTTATTTTTTAAAACCTCGATAACTTCTTTTACATCAATGATTTTTAAGTCGATTGCAATGTTGATTTCATCTAGAATAATAAGTTGATACTTGTTATTTTGAATGGCGTCTTTTGCAAGCTCCCATCCTTTTTTAATTTCTGCTTCATCATCTTCAGATTTGTTTGCAGCGTATACAATTCTGTTTAGTCCTGCCTGCTCTATAGTTAAATTGTTTTTAATTTCTTCTGACAAGTTTCTGAATGAAACTAGTTCTCCGTAGTTGTCACCGCCTTTTGTGAACATAATCAAAAGGACTTTCCAGCGCCTTCCGAGGGCTCGCATCGCGAGCCCCAGCGATGCCGTTGTCTTGCCTTTGCCGTTTCCTGTGTAGATTTGAATATATCCGTGTTGTTCCCAATTTGGATTTATCAAATCGGCATTTTTAAATTTTTTATTAAATTTTTCAACCATACTACGTTTAAACCTTTAAACAATACGCTATTTATTATATATTAAAAATATGGAAGATAAAAAAACGTTAAGAAAAAATGCAATACTTGTCAGAAACTCGCTTGATATAAGGGCAATAAGCGATAAGATTGTAAATAGAATAAGAAACTTTAAAGCTTATCAAGAAGCGGAAAATGTTATGATTTTTTATCCTTTAAAAAATGAGATTAATTTATTAAAATTATTAGATGATAAAAAGCAGTTTTTTCTTCCTAAAGTTGAAGGTGAAAATCTTTTGGTATGTCCATATTCAAAGAATACAGAGCTAATTAAATCAAAATATAATACATTCGAGCCGATAGGAAAGCCGGTTTCTGCTGATGTTTTAGATCTAATTTTTATCCCAGCTTTGATGGTTGATGAAAACTATTATAGATTAGGTTATGGCGGCGGTTTTTATGATCGTTTTTTGTCGAAACCTTGTAGCGCACTTAAAATTGTTCCGATTGCTTCTCAATTTTTAGCAAGACGGTTGCCCCATGATGATTTTGACGAAAAGATAAATGTAATAATTTGTGAAGATTTTGTCATGAACTAGCAAAAAAAATTTTTTTGCGTTTTAATACATAATGAATGGTCTACAGAAGCACTTTGCAAGTGTTTGATTTTGCATTTTAGCTTCGGTGTATAGTTGGAATAGTGTTATAGTTTTCTAGTCTGTCATGGAGGTTTTCTGTATGTTTGCTACGAGTTCTCCGTCCGAGATTCCGGATATTGTCATGAAATTTATCGAAGATCCTCAGGTTAGTCCTGATTTAAAAGCCGTTTGTTTTAGACTTGCAAGTCACAAGTTTATGCAAAAAATGCTTGAGAATACCCCAGTGAGTGCAATATTTTGGATTTGTGAAGAGTACAAAAAACATCCTGATTTGTATGATGATATTTTTAACGGCAAGATTAAATTTTATCAAGACGGTAAAACGCAAAAATTTCTTCCTGTTTTTGATAGAAATAATATTAATAATTCATCTAATTTGAAAAATTTATTTGACACAGATGCACTTACAAGACAAATTGTTGAAAAGTTTGTTACTTTTGATCAACAAGTTTCGAATGTAAGAAGAATTGCTGTTGAAGTAAATGGTGATAAAATGGTTACTGTTGCATTCAATTCTGAGAAAAAGATTATTTCTATGTTTATTGACTTTGTAAACTCAGGTAAATTTCAAAAAAGCGCGTTTTTAAACTACCTTTGTAAGGATGGTAAAAAACGGATTGATTTCATCAGGGTTTAATTATGCATTAAAAAGTCCGTATAATCTATCTTTGATGTCATCTTCTTCAAGTTCATTTGTAAGGACATTCAAGTCAAGCGCCATTTGGTAGTAACTTGCAGCTTCATTGTTCTCACCTAATGCTTGGCAAGCTCTTCCTGCATTGAAATATGCCAATGTGTAGTTTGGATTGGCTTCAATTGCTTGCTTGATATATGTTAGTCCTTCTTGAGGAGTTCCGATTCCGTCTAGATAAATTACTCCAAGATTGTTTAGTGCAATATCGTATTCAGGGTTGAGTTCAATTGCTCTGTGATATGATACAAGAGCTTCTTCTAGATAATCTTTTTCCCAAAGCGCAATTCCTGCTTTTGCATAAGCTCTATAGTCTTCAGAATTTACGCTAATTGAATCACAATATGCTCTAATCGCGTTGTCCAAATCCCCTTCAGCCATATAAACATCACCTAAAGACAAGTAAATGTCGCTGTTTTCAGGATCCAAAATGCTTCCTGCTTGAAAAGACGCAATAGCTGCTTCATTATTTTCTTTAATTTGAAAATAAATTGCACCAAGAGCATGGCACACAATAGCTGTCCATTCTTTGTCTGGATTAAGTTTTACAGCTTTTTGGTAATGTTCGATAGCTTCATCATAAAGTTCTGCTTGAACAAATGCATAAGCTAATGAATTATTATAAAACGGATTTTCAGCATCTTTTTCCAATGCTAATTTGAATGCAACAACAGCATGGACTTTGTCTTCTTTTTTTAGATAAAGGTGACCAAGTTCATAATATATTTGTGCGCTATCTTCTTCGATTTCTAGCAATCTGTTGTAATAATCAATCGCATCATCAATATCTTCCGGGAAAAATGTTTGGATGATAGTAGCAACTTTTATCAATAAATCACGGCTAATCGGGTTTGCGTTTAATGCTTTTTTATAGCAATCAAGTGCATTGTCCATTTTGTTTCTTCTTACGTTGATATCTCCGAGTTTGTGATAAAAAAGCTCGTCACGTTCTGTTTTTTTGATAGCTTTTTTATAAATTTTTGCAGCCATTGTGTCATTGTTGAATTTTTCAAAAGTTTCACCTATGGATTTGTAGTAAAGTGTTGAAAATGACTCAGCAAAGCTTTTGTGTAGCATTTTTAAGAATGCAAAATCCCACGCAAATGTTAAACCGCCTGTGACTAAGTAGTACAAGCATTTTGCAAATTCTTTTACCGTAACTTTTTCCATGCTCATTTTTTGAAGAATGGATAAAGACAAAATCAATCTGGGTCTTGAAGAGTTTACGCCACCTATTTTGATAGCATTTTTAAATTCTTGTTCAGCTGATTTGTAGTCATTTGCAAGCTTCATAAAATAACCTGCATAAATATGCGCATTAATATTATGCGGAGCAAGCGATATTGCGGTTTTGCATTGTTCGATCGCTGTTTGAACCCCGATTTGTCCATTTTCCCACATTAAACTTGCTAGTCTGTAATAACTTTCAGGTAGAGTCGGGTCGAGCTTGATTGCAGTAATATAATTTTCAATAGCATCTTGTAAGTCTTGGTCTTGAAGTTTTATCAGGTATCTTTCGTGCGATTCTCTCGCTTTTTCTAAAGATATTTTTGCGTTTTCCAAGTTTATTGATAAATTAGAACGTGTGATTGCCTGCTCGAGCATATAAAACTCCCAAATAAATATGTATAACTTTATTATTAATCGAATTATATTAAAAAAACTTAACATTATTTGATAGAAATACATTATATGGAGTAGGCAGGAATAGGCAAAAAAAATTATTTTCAGGTTTTGTATACATGACAATCAAATGTTTAGAAATGTAATACAAAATATATATTTCTTGACAAAGTCCAGTTATTTAAACTATCATGTTACTAATAGGGAAAGTGGTGAGGTTTTATGAAAAGTTCTACACTAAGAAGATCTAATTTATCAAGGGAAAGAATGCTTGTATTGGAAGAGTTATCCAAGAACAAGAAAAAGCCGTATGATGAATCACCGGGCGTTTATGTCCGCGCAAATAAAGAAAAAGAATTGAATGTATTATGGCAAGACTTTAGAGTCAGCCAAAAAGAAGACAAGTCTCCTGGAATTTATCTTGTTACAGGTTTTGTCGCAGGTGCTATTGCAATGCTTATTATGACAACATTGCTAAGTTTTTCTATCCAAACTAAAGGTGCAAAGGACATTGATGTTGCTCCTGCTCCTATAGAAAAAGCTAAATTGACTTTTATCCCTGCTGACAAAAGTGAACAGGCTCCTGTTGCAAAAACAGGTTCTGAAAACTATACAGTTAAGAGCGGAGATACTCTTGAAGGTATAATCATCAGATTCTACGGAAAGTTTGACTTATCTAAGGTTGAAAAAATTAAGCAAGCCAATCAAATGGCAAATCCGAACAATTTGCAAATCGGACAATCTTTGATTATTCCGTTAGAGTAATTCTTTAAAAAATTCATAAGCAGACCGGTCTTAAAATGATAAGGCCTGTCTGTTTTGTTATGTTGAGAAATATTGCCGATTTATAACGAAATGATTATTAAAATTTGTTGTTTATCTTATAATGATATAGAACCAGTTGAATAAGGGGGATATTAATGGAGTTAGATATTATAAAAAAAATTGATCCGCAGGTCGCAGAACATATTGAAAAAGAATTGTTGCGACAGCAGACAACGATTGAATTAATCGCAAGTGAAAACTTTACGTCCCCTGCGGTCATGGCTGCATGTGGAAGTGTTTTAACAAACAAATACGCAGAAGGCAAGCCTTACAAACGTTTTTATAACGGTTGTGAGAATGTTGATTTTATTGAAGAATTGGCTCAAAAAAGAGCAAAAAAACTTTTTAACGTAGGCCATGCTAATGTTCAGCCACACAGTGGCGCGCAAGCTAATATGGCTGTATTTTTGTATGCATTAAAGCATGGTGATACAATTTTGGGTATGGATTTGTCCAATGGCGGTCACTTGACCCATGGTTCTCCTGTGAATTTTTCGGGAATGTATTTTAATGTGGTAAGCTACGGTGTTAATGAGCATGGCTGTATTGATTACGATGAAGTTGAGAAATTAGCTAAAGAACATAAGCCAAAGATGATTATTTGCGGAGCAAGTAATTATTCTAAAATTATTGATTTCAAAAGATTTAGAGAAATTGCTGATTCTATTGGTGCATACTTAATGGCTGACATCGCACATATTGCAGGTCTTGTTGTAGGTGGTGTTCATCCATCTCCTTCAGGTTATGCGCACTTTATAACAACTACAACACACAAGTCTTTAAGAGGGCCAAGAGGTGGCATTATTATGTGTGATGAAGAGCATGCCGCAGGTATCGATAAGGCAGTTTTTCCTGGAATTCAAGGCGGTCCTTTGGAGCATATTATTGCTGGTAAGGCGATTGCGTTGTTAGAAGCTTCTAAGCCTGAGTTTAAATCTTATGCTGAACAAATTGTAAAAAATGCTAAAGCTTTGGCGCTCGGACTTATGGATGAGGCTATGGATATAGTTGGAGGTTGCACTGAAAACCATCTTATGACATTGGATTTAAGAAAATATAATAAGACAGGAAAAGAAATTGCGAATGTCCTAGAGATTGTTGGTATTACGGCAAATAAAAATACAGTACCGAATGATCCACAAAGTCCTTTTGTTACAAGTGGAATTAGGCTTGGAACTCCTGCTATAACGACAAGAGGGTTTAAAGAAGAGGATATGATAGAAGTTGCAAAAATTATTGCATCTGCAGTATTTTCGTCGGATAATGAATTAGGATTAAAGAACTTGAGGGAGCGTTCTTTAAATTTATGTAAAAAGTATCCTCTATACTAAGGAAGAAAAATGATTAAGTTATCAGAAGCACATATAATCGGAGTAATAATTTCATATTTGTTGGGCGTGTTTATCGTTCCTTTTGTGATTTCATTTTCTAAAAAACAGGGTTTGATTGACAAGCCAAATGAAAGAAAAATTCACACAAAGCCAATATCAAGACTTGGCGGGGTTGCAATTTGGGCTAGCACTATGCTGACCTTTTTGTTTTTGGTTTTTCTAAGCTATTATCCTTATGGAAGCCTTCTTTCAGGTATTTTGTTGGGTAGTACGTTAATGTTTTTGTTAGGCTTAATTGATGACGTTTATACGTTGAATGCAAAATTTAAATTGTTAATACAAATCGCAATTGCGACTTTGGTTTATTTGTTGGGTGTAAAAATCGATACCATTTTTAATCCATTCGGCGGCGCGATTCAACTTGGACATTTTTCATATTTGATTACAGTATTGTGGATTGTCGGTATTAGCAACGCGGTTAATTTCATTGATGGAATCGATGGTCTTGCAGGTTCTGTAATTACAATAAACTCTATTACGCTTGGTATTATTGCTGTTGCGATGGTTCCACCAAATCCGATAAGTGCTTTAATTGCATTTATCTTGGCAGGTTCTATGCTTGCATTTTTGACATACAACTTTAACCCTGCAAAAATATTTATGGGGGATTCAGGTGCTTTGTTTGCGGGATTTTTGCTAGCAACTCTTTCTATAACCGGTGTAATGAAAGCTGCGGCACTTGCAATTATGTTGCCGTTTGTTGTTTTGGCGGTCCCAATTATGGATATTACTTATTCTTCTTTGAGAAGAATTTCTAAAGGCAAGTCGCCTTTTGTCGCTGATTCAGAGCATATTCACCACAAGTTGTTAAAAGCAGGATTTTCCCAAAACATGACTGTTGCCATTTTGACATCTGTTGCAATAGTTTCGGGCGCAATCGCTTCTTTCTTTGTGGGGTCAATCAAGCATTATGTGATTTATATTGTTGCATTGGTTGTAATAATGTTCACGTTGAGCTTGGTTAATCTATTGACAAAGAAATAAAATTATGCTATTCTATTAAAAATTTAAGAAAGAGAACAGCCGAATATTTGGTTTAAACTTAGTTGAGTAAAGGTTTATTGACTATGTCAGTTGATGTCATACAAAAAAATAACACACAGATAAGTAGGGTAAGTTACCTCTCTTCGCTTGCTGCTGGTGGTATCGTTGGTTATTCAATGAAGTATCTTATTCCGATTACTAAATCTGAAAAAGATGAGAGATATAAATCTGCTATTGAAAAAATCAATCGTGATTCTATATTGGAAAGACAAGGTGTTCTCGACCAATTTGAAAAATCTACAACAAGAGAAGATGTTTTGGCTGCATATAGAGAATTAAAGCAGAAAAATAAATTTAATCCTCTTGAAATTAGCAAATATGAAGAAAAAATTTCCAGCTCACTTTTTGATTTGAACGCAAGTGCAAACGAAAGAGCTGCAAAATTTATTTCAAATAAACATAGAATTTTAAAAGCAGATATAAAATCTCTCAGACCGGGAGGGGTCTTTGTAGCAATAGGTGCTGTTGCTGCATTTGTTTCTGCATTTATTCATAATTTAAAAACAATTAGCAAAGGCAGCAATTAGTTTATTGTATAAACTTTTTTGTAATACATAATTGCGCCAAATATTGTAAGAAGAATATTGGCCATCCAAGCGGCCAAAAATGGAGGCAGGGATCCTGCTTCGCCAAAAGAAATTGACAACGCTCTTATCAAATAGTACGCAAAAATTATGAGAATACTGAATAAAAAACCTCTATTGTATCGAACTCTAGGAGGTGTAATCGCCAGTGGAACGCCAACCAGAACAAGAACAACGGTTGTTATTGGCAATGCTATTTTGTCGAAAAGTTCAAGCCAAAATAAATTTATATTTTCCTGAAGTTTGGAATTATTTTTAAGTATATATTTAAAAAGTGATAAGAAGTTGTGTTCTTTTGCCACATTTTTTTTTAATTCCTGTGACAAATCGATTCCAAATTGTGCCACAGAATTTTCAAAGAAAGTTGTGTTTAAGATGTTACCTTCTTCTGCTACGGTATAAATAGCGCCTCTGTTAAATTCCCAGCCAACGGGTGATGTTGAACCATCTTGGGCTTGCAACACCTGTATTGTGTCAGGCTTTGACATATCAAGTACGGTAATATTGTGAAGTACTTTGTTTTTACACAAGCCAACATAAAAAAGTCTTTTTAATGTTCCATTTTCTTGCAACTCTTTGAATATAAAATTCTGTTTTCCTTCAGGAATGTTTTTCTGGCCCAATGCCCACAGCGCTAAGTCTTTCGATTGCTTTGTGGTTGTTGGTACAACTGTTTCGTTTATTCCAAAACTCGCAAGACACATTACTATAGAAAATATAAAAATAGGTCTTGCAATTCTGTTCAACCCTATTCCACAAGAGCGCATTACTGTGATTTCAGAAGCTAAGCTCAATCTGTTTAATGTCATAACCGTTGCAAGCAAAACTCCCATTGGAATTGTCATTACAAATACAGCAGGCAAATTTAATATGATAATCATCAGTGCCACTTTGAAAGGGATTCCGTATAAAGAAATTTGTTTTATCAATGTTATGAATGTATCTGAGGCAAAAATTATGGACGTAAATACCAAAACCCCCATTATGAACATTTCTATAACTTGTCTTAATATGTATCTGTCTAATATTGAAATTTTGTTTAACAACTTATTTATCATAAGACTATTTTATACTAAAAACACTTTAAAGCAAAGTTTTTGTTTATAAAAGAGCGGGGCAAAAAATCTTTGATTTTTTGCCCCGCTCTTTTATATTTTATTTAATTAAAATTTTAAAAGTACTTTTAAAGTATCTTTTTCCTTGTTTTTTTCAAAAGCATCCATTGCATCATCTACAGAATATGTTCCAGACACAAGTGGTTTGAAATCGACTTTTTCTGATGCCAAAAGTCTGAGCGCAGGAGCAAAACGCCCGCAACGAGAACCTTGTACTCTAATTTCATCTATAACAATCGGTGCAAGATTAAATTCTTTAGATGCAGCTACTGTACTTTTTAAAACAAGAGTTCCGCGAGGTTTTACAAGTGCAAGAGCCGTTTCAAAGCCGGAAACAGAACCTGTAGCTTCGACTACAAAATCCCAATCTTTTGTGATTTCAAGTTCTGACAAAAGTTTTGTTTTTACGTTTTGTTTTTGTGCTATTTCAAGCTTGTTTTGGTGTTTGCCAACCAATGTTACGTCAATGTTGCTTGCATTTAGCGCGAGGGCCGTTGTTAGTCCAAGTTTGCCGTCACCAAGAATTATAACTTTTTCTATTGGTTGAATGTGAAGTTGTTCTAGTATTTCAAGTCCAGCAGCAAGAGGTTCTACAAAAACAGCTTGTTCGTCAGATACATTGTCAGGCACAACGAGTAAATCTTTTATCGTCCAGGTCAAATATTCAGCAAAGCAGCCGTCTTTTCTCCAGATACCAAGAGTTTGTCTGTTAAAGCAGTGTCTTTGTAATCCTTTATGGCAAAGGTCGCAGGATTCGCATGCGTTGCTGATTTCGCCGACTACTCTTTTCCCTACAAGCGATTTGTCTTCGTCGTTTACATCTTCAACCACACCTACAAATTCATGTCCGAGAATCCCTTTGTATCCCATATATCCTTTTGTAATTTCGTAATCAGTGTTGCATATACCTGCAAGTGAAATTTTAATTAGCGCTTCTCCTTTTTGCGGGATAGGTTTTTCATAATTATTTACTAATTTTAATTCTTCGTCAAAAACAACTGCCTTCATTTTTTCTCCTTTAAATTTCGTCTATGATTTCAATAGTGTAATCGTTTGTAATTTCTTCTTTTGCTGCAACACTAACATTAGGGAGGATTTGGGATAAAATTATAAACAGCATGTGCCTTGCTTCAAGTGGCGCAAAAACTGTTATAGAATCCGTGTCTATGTTATTTTGCTTTGCTTTTTTTACAAGCGAATTTGTAATTTTTTCGATTTTCTTTCCATCAATTCGGACTATATCATCATCTGAGTTGATGTGTGCAAAAAGTGCTTTGTAAGTTTTTTCAGAAAGCTCAAATGCGCTTATCAAGCCTTCGTCGTTTGAAATGTTTTTGCAAATTGTTCTTGAAAAGCAGAGTCTTAGTTTGTCTAAAATATCTTCTTTTGAAGAGTCTTCCGCATAGTCGTTTAATTTTTCAAAAACATATATGATATCTTTTATAGAAACTTTTTCTCTTAAAAGGTTTACCAATATGTATCTTAATTCTGAGACCGAAACGAAGTCAGGTATAATGTTTTCGATTAAAAACATATTTTTGTCGCTGACTATTTCCATATATTTGTTTACATCTGCATAGTCAAAAAGTTCGTCAATGTATGTGATTGCAAGTTTTTCTATAATTTTTGAAATATATTGAGATGCATTTAGGCCGTTTTGCCAAAAGTTTTTAGTTTTCTTTGCTTCAATCCAGATAATTTTTTTGCCGGAAAGCTTGTCAATGTCTTGGATTGAGTCTTTAATTTTTTTGTCAATTTGGATTTCATCGGCATAAAACATTGAACAGTTTGGATAAGCAAAACCTCTGAAAATTTCGTTGCCTCTGATTTTAATGCTAAATTCGTAAGGCAATAAATTTTCGTCATCTTCAAAAATAATTTTTGGGATTACGTAACCCAATTTATCCGCAATATTCTGTCTGATTTTTACTGTTTCAGCAATAAGCGGTGCGTTTAGATCAGGGTTTACCAAGTCTAGAATTTCTTCGCTGAATGAAACAGATAGTTTGTTTTGTTTCACTCTTGAATACATAGATTCAGGAGAAATTATTTTTAGAAAGTTCTGTCTTAAATTTTCAAGTTCTTTAAGCCCGTTTGAAATTTCGTCATTAAGATGTTTTCTGTTTTTAGAAACAGGAGTTTCAGATTGAGCTTCGAGTTGAGTTTTGATTCTGGCAATTTTTTTTCTTTGTTCTGCGATTTTTTCTTGAATTTCCTTGCAGGATTCATAAGGTGAAAATGATGAAGACAGCATTTTTTCCATTTGGCTTTTGAATGTATTTATGTTTACGATTTCTTCATCTTCAGCTGTTTCTTTTGAAGAAGCGTCTGTTACAAAAATGCAGTTATATTGAAAATTGTCTTCTTCAGCAGCTTCTACTTCGTGCATGCTGTACAAATCCCAACCTGCAGCTGACATTTCGTTAAGCAAATTTTCAAGCGCTTGAGTGTCGTTGCTCGGGACTGATTTAATAACGTATTTCATCTATTATCCTTTAAAAAATTACCTTCTCTGCTATGATAGCAAGAAAAAACTGTTCTTGCAATGTAACTTTTTTTAAAGATAATAGCAACTTTTTTTTTGTTCGATTATTTTATATTATACTTTTTAAATGGAGGTCTTTTATGATAACAAGAATTCAAAATATTGGGACAAATAATTACAATGTGAAATCAGTTAATAACGTTGAATATGCAAAGATGCCAAAACTCGGATATGATTCAGTTTCATTCAGTGGTTCAGCCCCCCAAAAAGAGCTTAAAATGTTTTATAAATATGCATCAAAAATATTGAAAAATATTGATAAGCAAGCTAAAAAAAATCCAAAACTTCTAAATAAACCCGATTCAGTTACTTTTGCGAGAACTCCAGAATCTTTATCAATATCAAAATATTATCCTAACGGAAAGGTGCTAATAGTTTCTCGTGGGGAAAAATCAATAAATGTTTCTTTAAATTTCCCTGGTTATAACGAATATATAGATTATGCTTTTCATAAAAACGGAAAAATTATAGAGTATCATGGTACAGTGACAGATGTTGTAAGAGCTGAAGAGCAAATTAAAGTAAAAAATTATATATCAGAAGTATTGGATGAAGTTAGATTGTAATAAGGTTTTTATTTTATAATCTTATAAATTAAATCCAATTTTTCAGGCATCGTTTTTGAAAACTCAAATGCTGATTTGCATAAATCTTTAGCCGTTTGAGCTTTTTCTTTGCTGTTAGCGTAAATTGTGTATAGAACTTCTGATTCTGAGCAAAATTCGCCATGCTTTTTATTTAAATAAATTCCAACACTGTAGTCGATAGAATCTTCTTTTGTGTCTCTGCCTGCGCCGAGAATTTTACAAGCATAGGCTATTTTGTAAGCGTCAATTTTACTTATGAATCCTGTTTTATCAGATTCTACAGGAATTTTGAATTTTGCTTGCGGAAGTTTAGTTGTGTCTTCAATTGCATTTACATCTCCGCCTTGAGCTTTTACAAATTCCTTGAATTTTTCAAAAGCTTTTCCAGAATCAACAATCGCTTTCAGGTATGATTTAACATCTTCATGATTGTCAAATTTCATAACCTGCATTAAAGTTATAGCTGCAAAATCATAGGTCAAATCAGTCAAATCACCTTCAGAGTTTCCTTTTAAAAACTCAATCGATTCCGCAACTTCAATAGAGTTTCCTATTGCTCTTCCAAGTGGTTCTTCCATTGATGTAATAATTGCAGTTATTGATTTTCCTAGGTTTTTCCCGACGTCAACCATTAATTTTGAAAGCTCTTCTGCGACTTCAGGTGTTTTTGCAAATGCACCTGAGCCATATTTTACGTCCAAAATAATGTTATCTGCTCCGGATGCAATTTTTTTAGAAACGACAGATGAGGCAATCAAAGGAAGACTGTCAACAGTAGACGTCACATCTCTGAGTGCATAAAGTTTGCCGTCAGCAGGTGTAAGATTTTGGGTTTGAGAGGCAAGCGCAATGTTAATTTTTTTTGTTTGTTTAATTAATTGTTCAACTGATATGTCGCAACTGCAATTTGGAATTGATTCAAGTTTGTCGACAGTTCCACCTGTGTGCCCAAGACCTTTTCCAGAAAGTTTAGCGACAGGAACTCCGCAGGCTGCAAGTAAAGGAAGCAATGTGAGGCTCAATTTATCTCCAACCCCGCCAGTTGAGTGTTTGTCAACAATTTTTTTTGACAAATCTTTAAAGTCGATTCTTTCTCCAGAATTTATAAGAGCTTCAGTCAAATAAGTCGTTTCTTCTGTTGTCATTGAATTAAAGTAAATAGCCATAAGCCAAGCCGCGATTTGATAATCAGTTGCCAAACCGTTCATATAAGAATCAATTATAAAGTTAATTTCTTCTTTTGTATGAATGCCGTGTCTCTTTTTTTTATCAATTAAATCAACAATTCTCATAATATGCTAGAAAAGAATTATAGGTGAACATTCTGTCATAGAAAGATTGTTCACCTGTTTAAATCCTTAACTATTTTCCTCCGTTAAGTTTTTGGATTACAAGATCAGTAATGTCTATTCCACCAACGAAAATTACTCTAAAATCAACGATAGCATCAAGTTTTTGTTCTACAAGAACATTTCTTGCCGCATCTTGAATTTTGTCGTAAACAGCTGTTTCTTTTTCAGCTTTTAACTTTAAGTAAGCATCTTGTTTTGATTGAAATTCTTTAGCAGTTTTGTCTTCAAAATTTTTCTTTTTAACAGGAGTGTCAAGAGCTTTAAATTCTTTTTCTTTGTCTACCAAATATTGTTGAAGCTCAAGCGCTTTTGCATCAACATCTTTAATGGCAGTTTTTGCAAAAGTATAATTTTCTTGGACTTTTTTATAGTTAATGTAGCCGATTCCCCCAGCGTTAGCTATATTGCCGAAAGATGCAATCCCCATGACCAATAGTGTTAAAATAGCGAGTTTTAAGTTTTTCATAATGCCTCCTTTTATATTGTAAATTTTTTAACGTATTTTATCATAACTTTTTTATTAATACATCATATCACCAACACCAAAAGTGAAGTAGCCTTTAGAGCCGGAATCACCCGGATTGGTAAGCGGAATACCGTAGTCGATTGATAGTGGGCCCATTCCAGGGATATAAACTTTCAAACCTACACCTGCTGTGATTGCTTGCATTGGTCTGTCATAAATAACATCTGTAACGGTAGGATTGAATATTTTACCAGCATCTACGAAATATGTCATTCTTACATTGTCTAGGAATTTAATTTTCAATCTATCCAACAATGGAATAGGTGTTGCTAATTCAACCGAACCCATTATGAACGAATCGCCCGTACCAACGCCACTCATCTTGAAACCTCTGACTGAATAAGGGCCGCCTAAACGATAAGCCATAACTTCAGGCATCTCTCCTGCGATTTTTCCACCGGCTTTACCCATAAATGACAAGGATGATTTTTTACCTACAGGAACATATTTTTTGACCGATCCCGTAAGTTTTGTATAGCTGTTGTCAAATCCATTCAAGTCAAGTGCTTCATCAAGTCTCAAGTTAGCAATAACCCCGTTTCTAGGATTTACTGCCGTATCTCTTGTGTCATAAATTAATCCAGGGCTCAAAGATAAAAATGTTCCGCCCTCTAATTGTCTTGCACGTTGAGAAATTGGGATGTTATGTGCGGCATAAAGTGCTGCAATTTGTCCTTCATCACCTTCTCTTACGTTAACATTTTCAAGTCCGAATGATAAAGTGCTTGTTAAGTTTTTGTTGTTTTTAATTTTATGAGCGATTGTTGCCTCAGCACCAATTCTTCTCTCGATTGCAAGCGGAATTTGATAACTTCCGAAATCTCTAAAGAAAACTTTGCTCATCAGTGAGTTGTCCGCATTGATAAAGTAAGGTTCAAAGAAGCTCAATTCTGCTTGGATATTCATTCTGTTTATTATTGACGAGTCGTTCAATATTACACCTGAGCCTGCAAGCACGTTCAAGCCGACTCTTTGGTTAAGTCCTCTGAAGTTGTTATCTGCAATACCTACAGAGCCAAAAATCCCCGTTGCCGAATCAAGACCGCCACCGATAGAGAAGGTTGCTGTTCTTTGTTCTTCGACTTGGATTGTGACATCATAACAGTTTGGATCATCATCTGATGGAACAATATCTCTTTTTACATCTTTAAATGCTTGAGTGGCATAAAGCCTTACTAAATCTTCTCTGATTAAATTTTCGTTATATACAGAGCCAGCTTCTGTCAAAATGTTTCTGGCAATTACATAATCTTTTGTCTTTTCGTTGCCGGAAATCATTATTTTATTAATTTCACCTTCGTTGATGTGAATGTTTATTGTTCCGTCAGGATCATCGTATAATGAATCTACACGAGCCAAAATATAGCCTTTTGAGGCATACCCGTCTTGAATTTTTTGGATGGCATCATTAATTTCGTTAATATTTTGCGGCGTTCCTTTTAAAGGCTCTAGAATTGATAATATTTCGTCAGTCGATATAACAGAGTTTCCGTCAATTGTAATATCTGTTACAGGTGCATTTTCTTCAAGAATTATTTTAAGCGTAATAGAGCCGTCTTTGTTTTCAACAGGAATAGCTTTCATTTTATCCGTGAAATAGCCCATCTGATAAATGTTTTTCAAATCTCCTTGAATCAGGCTTCTATCATAAACGTCACCTTTATGAACTTGCATTCTGTTCAAAATATATTCTGTTTTAATAACGTTATTGCCTAATATTTGAATATCTTTTATATATACTGTAGCTTGGGTATTTGTGTTGATGTTTCCTTGTTCTTTTGTTACAGTTTGCTGAAGCGGAGCGGTTGTGGATGCTTGAATATTATCAGCCCATGCTGCAGAAGAAGCGACCGCAAAGACGCACGCAGAAGCTATAAACCTTTTTTTAGATATATGAAGTGAGTTAAAAACTCTCATTTTCCCCCTTGAATAATCCCTGAATCCCCTTGAATATTCATTTATTACAAGTTAATTATCCCAGCATAAGTACAATATATATTATACTCTAAAATTCTTATAAAAAAAAATAATATATAAAATTTAATAGAATGTTTACAATATATACATAATCTGTGATAAAATTGCGTTTATGAGACAAATAAAAATCGTTTTAGGTTATTTTTTTCTAATAATTATGGCAATCAGCATGCTGATACCATTTTTTGCTATGTTTAGCTTGTCTTTCGCTCCAAACAGTGAAATTTTTTCATATCCGCCAAAGTTGCTTTCGAATAATTACACTTTTGATAATTATTTTAGTGTTTTTAAATCAATTCCTGTTTTTAGATATTTTTTAAACAGTATGATTGTCGCTTTGATAACGACAGTCGGTCAAGTTGTAATCTCGGCATTAGCCGGATATGCGTTTGCAAGATTAAAATTTAAAGGCAGTGATTTTTTATTTTTTATAATTCTTATAACAATGATGATTCCGCCTCAGGTTAATATTGTTCCTCTGTTTTTTATTATGAGAGAACTAAATTTGGTTGACACTTATCAGGCTTTGATTATTCCGGGATTTTTTGGTGGTTTTGGAATTTTTATGTTTAGACAGTTCTTTTTGACTTTTCCTTCTGAATTGGAAGAAGCCTCTAGAATTGATGGTTGTAACATAATTGAAACATTTTGTAAAATTGCTTTACCTTTGGCGCTTCCAACCATAGCTACTTTGGCTATTTTTACGTTTATTTCTTCGTGGAATAGTTTTATGTGGCCTCTAATCGTTACCAACTCAGATTCTATGCGGACTTTGCCAGTCGGGTTAGCCTTTTTTAAAGGCAGTTTTAGAGAAATAACAGCTTGGGGTGATTTGCTCGCATGTTCTGTTATTTGTGCAATTCCGACGATAATAGTATTTTTTCTTGGTAAAAAATATTTTATCAACGATTTGCTTAAAGGCGGGCTTAAAGAATAAATATAGCCATGTGTCTAATACCAATCTAGCTAATTTTCAACTAATATGATACCAATTATTTAATTAGATGTTTATTTAGGATTGAGCTATGCCGAAAACCGTATT
>JAEWYI010000086.1 GCA_023395735.1 Cyanobacteria bacterium OH_SFB_17 | reverse complement strand
CTGCTTTTCATCAACATTGACAAAGCTTCTGCGTGGTTTACCCCTGCAATTTGAGAAACAATTTTTATAGCTCTGTCTTTTAATTTCTCATTTGTTGCTTTCAAATCAATCATAAAGTTTTCGTATGTTTTTCCGATTTTTATCATAGAGCCTGTGGACAGCATATTCAAAACCATTTTTTGAGCAGTTCCGGCCTTTAATCTGCTTGAACCCGCAATAACTTCCGGTCCCACTTCTGGACAAATAACTATTCCTGCTTCATCTGCAATTTTTCCTTTTGAATTACAAGTAATTGCAATTGTCTTTGCTCCTGCCATTTCAGCTTGAGACAAAACGCCCAACAAATATTTAGGGTTTCCGCTTGCTGAAATCACCACAGCCACATCGTCTTTGGTTAAAATTTGTGCATCCATAACGCCAGCACCAAAATTATCCTCGGCTCCTTCAACGGCAACCTTAAAAGCAGAATCTCCGCCAGCCATAAAACCCTGAACCATATCGGCTTCCACAGAAAATGTCGGAGGACACTCGGAAGCGTCTAAAATTCCTAGCCTGCCTGAAGTTCCTGCTCCAAAATAAAACAATTTTCCGCCGACTAAAAATTGTTTGGCAATTACATCAATCGCCTTTGCTATATTTTCTGACTCCTCTTCAACCGCAAGAGCAACTATTTTGTCTTCTTCATTCATTTTTTTAACCATTTCGATGGTTGATATAATATCAATATCTTTTGTATTCTCGTTACGGTATTCGGTAATAATTTCCATAAAAACTCCAATTTCAAACTAGCGGTTTTGGACCGCCTCTACAGTACTAACTTTTCTATTTTTTTATACTAAACTGATTAAATTCGCCATTTCTATAGCAGATTTAGCAGCATCAGAACCTTTGTTTCCGGCTTTTGTTCCGGCACGTTCTATTGCTTGTTCAATGTTTTCGGTAGTCAAAACTCCAAATATAACAGGAGTTCCTGTTTCCAAGCTTACAGATGCGACTCCTTTTGAAACTTCTGCACTAACATAATCAAAGTGAGGAGTTGCGCCCCTGATAACAGCACCCAGTGTTATAATTGCTGAATAATGGCCATTTTGTGCAGCCTTTTTTGCAATTACAGGGATTTCAAAAGCCCCCGGGGACCAAATCACAGTAATATTTTCTTCGGCTACGCCATGTCTTTTTAGCTCATCAACAGCTCCCGACAAAAGTTTTGAACAAATAAATTCATTAAATCTTGAAACAATAATGCAGAACTTTTCGTCTTTTACTGTTAATTTACCTTCAATAGTTTTTATCATCATTTTCTCCATATATAAAATTGCATTAAGCTTGCAGAATATTATACAATTCCGAGCCCTGTGCCAATTTTACTACATATATATTTTTTTTACAACAATGGAGAGAATATCTTGTAATAAATGTAAAGCGCTGAAAAAATAAGCAACACGCCACTAAATTTAAGCAAATATTCAGAAATTTTAGAAAAGCTCTTCAACCCTTTTAAACTTGAAGTAAAGACCCCCGCTATAATCAATATCAAGCCCTGTCCCAATGAAAACAAAAACAGCATCAACACAGCAAGCATAATATTTGTGGACAAAGAAGCAAAAGCCATAATTCCCGCAAGAATAGGTGTAGAACAAGGAGTTCCGGCAATTGCAAAAACAGCCCCTATTAATATAGGATACAAAATTACGTTCTGACCTGAACTCTGCGGCATTTGCTTAATCAAAACAGGCATATTAAAATCTAAAACCCCAATTATATTAAGCCCCATAACCAAAAGCAACGAGGCCAAAATTAAAATAAAATACACTGGCGCGAAAGAAACAAAAACCTTTCCCGTAACCGCACATATAACGCCGATTGTAGAAAACACCAACGAAGAACCAAAAACAAAAAACAACATCTGCAATAATATTTTAAGTGGCTTTTCGTGTGAATACCCGCCGACGTACCCAATTATAATAGGCAACATCGCCAAGGAGCAAGGTGAAATGGATGCCAGCAAGCCGCCTAAAAAAGAAACTGCCAACATAATTATTAAACTAACTTGCCCTGCTCCGGCCTGAGTAAAAATATTTAAATAGTTTTCCATTATTTCAATTCTCTCATTATCTTATCTAACTTTTCTTTTTCAATAAAACCTTCAATTTTATTAAGCTTTTTACCTTTAGAATCTAAAATAATCAAAGTTGGAACCAACGACACATCATATTTTTCAATTTGTTTTTTAGTAAAATCACTATCTTCTTGAACCTGAACCTCAACAAGAGTAATCTTATCGTTATACTTTGGATAAATTTCTTTCATAACTTTATCCAATTTTTTACAATCCAAGCACATTAAAGAAGTAAATTTTATAATTTGAGGCTTGTTTGTTGAAGTAGACTTGCTTGCCATACTCGCATCAGGTGTAGACAAAATCATATACGCAATCAAAGGCACCACAAAAATTAACGTAATAATCGAAAAGTTTTTAAATTTCATATTATATTCCTCCTATTTTTTATTAGAATACTACAAAAATCAATTTATAATAAGAGTCGAGATTTTACCTTGCCTGTTTAGGCTGTACTGTAGGGTAATAAAATAAACAGCCCAATGAAACATGGCAAAAAAAAAGCTCCCGATGGGAGCAAAAGTTTGTTTAAGGAAGGGTAGTGTAGGGTAGGGTAGGGGGTGAAAGGTATGTCTATATTTTACGGTTTTTAAAATTCTCTCTCGTGTTTATTTATTTGTTTGTTCGTTCGTTTCGTCTTACATATATATAAAGTATATACTCATCTTGAAATTGCGTATATACTCATTATTGTTACAAATCGTAATATTACAAGAAAAATAAAGATATTGCTTCGTTTTACGAGGTTTACATATTTGTTACTTTACATTTAGCATAAAGATTAGGTTTTATGATAAAATTAGTTTTACAACTGTAGCAAATTTATTTTTTACAGGGTTTTAAACAGATGAAGCACACTTAGGAGAAAAGTTATGGAAGTTAATTTTGGATCAACCTACAGGATTCCAATCAGCCAACCTGGCGCAAAAATGGGGAAAAAAGTGAGACTTAGAGAATTTGCAAACAAGTTTGACAACAAAATCGTATCGGCATGCAATGACGGGCATGCTAGAATTTCAGCCCCAGCAGAAAAAGATGAATTTATTGAAAAGACTCTAAAAGAATTAGGATATAAACAATACCAAAAATTTGATCTTCACAATTTAAATGCAGATAAAATTGATGAAGCAATAAAAAACTTGCTCAATTCGCGCAACTTTTCTCAAAAAGGTAAAAATCCGCCTAAAAAGAGAAACAAATAAACAATTACAACTAAAAGAGCGAGACCGAAAATTCGGTCTCGTTCTTTTTGAATATATCTGATTAAACTAGAATTAATCTTTTAAAGACTCAATCAATTTTTCTATAATTTCTTGTTGAGTTGATATTTCATCAACTTTTGCTTGAGTTTCTTCGATTACCTCTTTTGGCGCATTGTCTGTGAATTTCTTATTATTTAATCGGCCCAAAAGAGAATTTTTCTCTTGCATCAATTTATCTAATTTCTTTTGTTGACGTGCAACTTCAGCATCCAAATCAATCAAGTCTGCAAGCGGAATAATAATTTTTGAAGCACTTACAACGGCTGTAGCTGATTTTTTAGGAGTCGGCGCGGATTCATCACCAAAAGTTACATCTTCAACTCTAGCTAATCTTTTTATATAAGATATTACGCTCTCAAAAATTTGTTTTTCCTGTTCTGTTGCTCTAATTTCGATATTCACTTTTATTGATGGCGAAATGTTGAAACTTTGTCTTACGTTTCTAAGAGACTTAATTGTTTCGAAAACAAGCTCCATTTCTTTTGCTTCTTTTGCAAACACAAATTTTTCTTCAAAAATAGGATAATCAGCTTTTATAATAGCATCAAATTCATTGTTAGGAATAAGTGAATAAACTTTTTCTGTAATATGCGGCATTATCGGATGCAACAGTCTTAGAGTTCTATCCAAAACATATTTCAAAACTCTTTGAGTATTCAATTTAATGCTTTCATCTTGCAATTGAATTTTAGCTA
>JAEWYI010000113.1 GCA_023395735.1 Cyanobacteria bacterium OH_SFB_17 | reverse complement strand
TCGTTCTTTTTTAAGTTTTCGAGATATTTGAGAGTATATTCATCAAGAAATACTCCACTAAGGCCATTTTTTTTTGAATGATTGAGCAGTTCTGCTTTTTTGCTTAAAATATAATCAAAACAATCGTTTAAAGAAAGGTGATTTTCAATATTTCTTATACTGTAAACCCCATTTTCGGCCATTTTGTGAGGTATTTTTTTTATGTTGTTGAAACTGGCAAATTGTGTAAGCTTTTGCATAGTTTGAATTATTTGGGCTTTTTCAAACTGCGGAAGCTCTTTTTTGACTTTTAAAACTGCTTTTTGTATCTCTTTTGTCTCTGTTATATCAAGTTGTTGCTGGATTCCTTTGTATAAGTCTTCAAACAACTTAGGAAGGCTTCTTGATGTCCTTCTTATAGGTAAAGCTGTTTTTGGAAGCCCACGGAAAACCGGATTGAAAATGTTCGGTTTGTAATGCTCTTGTGGCGTATTATTAATGGTTCTTTGAAAACTTACTATCATAATTCCTTTAGGTGTTAATTTTTTAAAACTCTTAAATTTTTGTTTTTGCGCTTGGGAGATAATTTATGAAAAAAAATTTACAAATAAGTCGATTGGCTAAAAATTTATAAGCGTATGGCGCTGTAGTTTTTTTAAAATATGTAATAAAATCAAATATCACAACAGTTAATAGTATTGAAACGATGCACTCAGTGCATATTAGGAGGCTCATGAATTGGACATAACTTCTCATACAAAACCATTTAAAAATACCAAAAAGCAACAATTTTTTCTTGGACAACAAGTTCTTGCGGAATTTTTTGAATGTGATTCAAATATCTTAAACAATCAGTCAATAATTGAAAAATTAATGGTAAAATCAGCTCTTGAAAGCGGGGCTACAGTTGTCCAAAAATGTTTTCATATGTTTAGTCCTTACGGTGTCAGCGGGGTCGTTATTATAGCTGAAAGTCATTTTGCAATTCATACTTGGCCGGAGCTAGGTTATGCCGCGGTTGATATTTTTACTTGCGGTGACAAGTGTAATCCACTTACGGCGTATAATTTTTTAAAAGAAAAGTTTCACTCTAAAAGGGCCCATTTTACAAGGCTGAAAAGAGGGGTGATGAATAAAAAAGAATCAAATGTTAAAATTAAAATCATTGACAAATAATTGGGATAAATATCTAAAAAACAAGGGGTTTTGACTAAAAACCCCTTGTTGATATTTTAAGTTGTTAAAGTAAATTTTACTTATTCTTTTTCTTTTTGTTGGATGGTTTTTCTTCAGTTGTTTCTTCAACTTCAGAAGTTTCTTCCTCAATTGCATTATCGTCAAGATCTTCGCATTCGCAAGAGCATCCTTCGCCTTCTCTGCATGCACAAGTACAAACTTCATTATCGTCTTCGTTCTCGGCTTCTTCAGTTTCAGACTCTTCCGATTTTTCAACATCGGTATCAATTTCTTCAGATTCTTCTGAATCTTCAGCGCTTTCTTCTTCTGTTGAATTTTCAGCTTCTTTATCTTCTTCTTCAAGAATAGCTTTGATTTCGTCTTCTTCTTTTGCTCTTAAAACAGGAATGGATAGCATCAAAGCCATTTGTTCGCCTTCTTGTTCAAAATTAAGCTCAAGGGCTTCTTTGTCCATTTCAACATATTTAGAAAGAACTTCAATCATCTCTCCTCTCAATCTTTCAAGCAAAAGAGGTGTTAAATTTGTTCTGTCTTGCATCAATACAAGCTTCATTCTGTTTACTGCAACAGTTTTTGATTCGCCGGATTCTTTTTCCTGAGTTTGGAAAAAGCCTACTACTTTTTTGTATAAATCTGTAAATATTTCTTTCATTATTTTTGCTCCTTACCGAATAATCCCGCAAAGAACTTTCTTACTTTTGCTACAACGCCCTTTGGTTCATCGAGATTAAGAAATTCAACTTCCTCACCCATAATCCTTTTTGCAACATTTTGATAAGCTTTACCTGCAAGTGATTTTTCATCATTAACAATCGGCTCACCTTTGTTTGTAGAAGTTATTACGCCTGTGTCTTCAGGAATAATTCCAATTAAAGAACAAGATAATATCTCGACAACATCGTCTACGCTCATCATATCATTTGTTTGGATAAGATTTGGTCGAACTCTGTTTAGTAACAATTTATAAGATTCAATTTCTTCTCTTGCTTCCAAAAGCCCGATAATTCTATCAGCATCACGAACAGCAGACATCTCAGGAGTTGTGACAACAATTGCTTCAGTTGCACCTGAAACAGCGTTTTGAAACCCTTGTTCAATCCCTGCAGGACAGTCAACGAGTACAAAATCAAATTCTTCTTTTAACTCTTCGCAAATGGATTTTAATTGTTCTTGCGAAAGTGCGCTTTTATCTCTTGTTTGAGCTGCTGCAAGCAAGCAAAGATTAGGATTTTTCTTATCTTTTACAAGTGCTTGTTTAAGTTTGCATCTTTCTTCCACAACGTCTACAATTGTGTAGACAATTCTGTTTTCAAGACCCAACAACAGATCCAAGTTTCTCAAACCGATATCTGTGTCTATCAAAACAACTTTTTGTCCGGCTTTTGCCAGTGCGGTCCCAATATTGGCACTTGTCGTTGTCTTGCCGACCCCGCCTTTTCCTGATGTAATTACTATTACTCTGCCACTCATGTTTTCTCCTTTATTAATTAATAATTTTTAATCTTTAATTATACGAGTTCATCCATTTTATAAATAGCGATTTCGCCGCCGTTTACTTTTGCTTCTTCCGGAGTATATTCATTTGTACGCTGAATATACGGAATATTCATAGAATCAGGTCTTCTTGCATAATACCCTGAAATTCTTAGTTGAATTGCATTAATTTTTAGCGCTCTTATTGAAGCAAAATCGTTTCCTCTTGCTCCTGCATGAGCGATTCCGCCTAAAACACCCCAAACAGTGATGTCGCCTTTTGCGATAATCTCACTTCCGGGATGAGTGTTTCCGACAAGAACAACGTTTCCGTCATAGCTCATTGTTTGACCTGAACGAAGTGTTTGTTTCAAATACAATGTAGGAAGTTTTGACAATTCGTGCATAGAAGCTTCTTTGTTGCTTAATTTATCGTTTTCATCATCAATAAGCTCTTCAAGTTTGTCTTCAGCTTCAAGCTCTTCTTCTGTTTTTTCTACAACTTCAATTTTATCTTCTTCAACTTCAATAGGTTGAATTAGTTCGTAAGAAAGTCCGTCTTTTGGCTCTCCAACTTCCATTTCTTTTATTTGAGGTTCTTCGGTTTCAATCGCCTCTGGTTGAATTTCAATTTCGTTTTTTAATTCTGAAACAATTATCCCAAGATTCAAAGCAGAAAGCTCGGTTTTTTCAGAATTTGTGTCGATAAAAGCCAACTCAGAAGACATTGAATTTATTAACGATTTAATGCTCAAAAGTTGTGATTGGCTAAGGTCGATATCACCTATTTTTAGGCAAATTTCTTTGTTTTTTGCTTCAGGCATGTCTAAAATATTGCTTAATTCATAAATAATTCCTGCAGCATCTTTTGCGTTTCCCAAATCAATTATAAAACCATTTTCTACAAAACCATTGTTTTCCATTTAGCTATCCTATCTTTTAACTACATAGAAAATTTTAGCTTAAATATTTTCTATACACAAATGTTTGTATAGATATGTTTAGAAAATTTTTCGCCCAGTAGGCATGCCTATTACAATTTTTTTACATTTCTTAATACAAAATCAAATCATGAAAACATGCATCAATCATGGCTTTCCATGATTTAAATCGCTACAATCATGGTATAGCCTGAGATATATCATGATTGATATACTTACAATATAGCAACCATGCATGATTGAGTTGATTGTTGCAAAATGTAATATTGTGGTTAAAACCCTCTTGCAAAAAGATTCTCAGTACTTATAATGAAATTAAAGCAAGGCTATTTAGGCTTTTGGGGGTAGTTGTATAGTTTAAATAACTATAAATATTCAAAACGATTGGGAAAGTTTTGAATGGGACTAATTAATGTAACTTACTTGTGGAGGAAGATAATTGTTTAGAAGTCGTGACATGGGGCGTGCGGTTGCTGTCAGAAGGTGGACACCTACAGCGGTAGACTGTTACAAAAGGGGATGTAATTGCGAAGGTTGTTTTTATCAAGATTTTTTTAGCGGCACAACGCAAAAGTGCCAGATGAAAGCATCAGTATTAGAATTGGTTAGAGTGATAGGAACTCCAGAGGTGGAGTTGCAGCAGGTACTTCAAGAACAGGAAGTATGAAAAGATTATAGTTGACCGGGCGAAATTTCGATGAAATTTCGCCTTCTTTTTTTTGCGTCTTGGAAGTTTGCTAAATTGATTTTTCTGCATAAAAAAAAGCCGACCTTTAGAAGGCGGCTACTAGACTTGGGGAGGAGGTTATGAAAAACCTTTCTCGGTTTCTCATACTTTTCTTATCGGCAGGTTTTTTAAATAACTTTAGGGATATCATCTAAAAGGTTTACTTTTCTTAATAATTCATGTATAATTTCCTTATGCAAATTCAAATAAAAAAATCCAAAACCCCTTTACAAGGCGAAATTACAATCCCTTCTGATAAATCTATTTCTCATCGGGCGGTTATGTTTGCGTCTTTAGCAAATGGTGAATCAATAATAGAAAATTTTTCTAAAGGTGCAGATTGCATGTCGACTTTAAGCGTTTTTGAGAATCTTGGAGTGGGTGTAGAGTTTATTGATGATAAAACATTAAGAATAAAATCAGACGGGACTTTAAAGGCGCTTACGGCGCCGCTGGACTGTGGGAACTCTGGCACAACTATGCGTTTGATGTCAGGAATTTTGGCAGGGCAAAGTTTTGAATCTACGCTTGTTGGGGATGAAAGTTTATCTAAAAGACCTATGGGAAGAGTTATTGCACCTTTGGAAAAAATGGGTGCAAAAATTGTTGGGCAAAAAAAAATTGATGGAGGAAAAGAAAAAATAACCGCTCCATTAAAAATTTTCGGACAAAAACTTAATGCGATTGATTATGTTTCAAGCCTTGCTTCTGCACAAGTTAAGTCTTGTGTTTTATTGGCGGGCCTTTTTGCAGAAGGAAAAACAAGTTTTAAGGAGCCTTATCTTTCAAGAAATCACACGGAGCTAATGCTTGAATATATGGGCGCTAATATTTTTTCTGATGGAAAAAATACTGCAAAAGTTGAAAAATCTCAATTGCAGGCAAAAAGAATTACGATTCCGGGTGATATTTCTTCTGCGGCATTTTTTATTGTAGCAGGTTTAATTGTGCCTGATTCAGATATTATTTTAAAAAATGTCGGTCTTAATCCAACTCGCACAGGAATTTTAGATGTTGTTCAAAAAATGGGTGGTAATGTTGAAATTTTAGACAAAAAAACTGTTTCAAATGAGTTGGTGGGTGATTTAAGAGTGAGTTATTCAAGACTTCACGGTTGCACAATTGAAGGAGAGCTTATTCCAAAATTAATTGACGAGCTTCCTGTTATTGCTGTTTTAGCGACTCAAGCCGAAGGTAAAACTGTTGTAAAGGATGCAGGTGATTTGAGAAATAAGGAATCAGACAGAATTAAGGCTGTTGTATGCGAATTAAAAAAACTTGGAGCTGATATTGAAGAAACAGAGGATGGTTTTATTGTTCAGGGCAATCCTAATCAGGGTTTGGCAGGTGGGTGCGAGGTAGAAACTTACCATGACCATAGACTTGCAATGAGTTTGTATGTTGCGGGTTTGTTATGT
>JAEWYI010000111.1 GCA_023395735.1 Cyanobacteria bacterium OH_SFB_17 | reverse complement strand
TGTTGTAAACGTAAGCTAAAACTTCCGCAACTGCAACAAACATATCTGATGGTATTATACCATCAATTGGAACTAATTTGTATAGCGCTCTTGCAAGTGGCGGATTTTCTACTATCGGAATGTTGTTACTCTGCGCAACCTCTCTTATCTTAAACGCAACAAAATCAACACCTTTGGCAACAACTTTTGGCGCAGGATCTTTGAATTTTTTATACTCTAAAGCGATTGCATAATGTGTAGGATTTGTAACAACAACGTCTGCATTTTTGATGTTTGCCATCATTCTTTGACGAGCCATTTTCATCTGTATAGAACGAACCTTGGCTTTAATCTTAGGATCCCCTTCTGTATCTTTCATTTCATCTTTAATTTCTTGTTTTGTCATTTTTATAGATTTATTATATTCATAATCTTGATACTTTTTATCAATCAAACCAATCAAAAGCATTGCAAGGCAAATATTTATAAGCATCTGCCCCAATACGGAACCCACGACTGCAAAAGAATTATCAACATTTTGTCCAAGCAAAGCAAACAATTCATCTTTTCTTCCGCTAACAGCAGAATAACCGCATACAAAAACAATAACCAATTTGAGAAGAGATTTTACAAATTCAACCAAATTTCTAGGTTCAAAAGGATTAAATACATTTTTTGCATTTTTTAACATTTTTGACGGAGCAAGGTTTTCTGGATTAAATTTGACTTTTTCAGCCGAAAAGACATGCCCGACTTGCATTCTTATAATAAAAATTCCTGCAACAGTCAACGTCAAAATAAAAGGCAACAATATTCCAGACATAGTATTAAAAAATGGCATTAAAATTAAAAGAATATCATCCTCGCTTATTTCCCAAGGTCTTAAGTGAGTAAAAGTGTTATAGAGCATTTCACGAATACTGGAAAGAATCCCACCGGACATCAAACCCAAAAGTGCGATTCCAATGGTAACCATAAGTGCAGAATTTAAATCCTGACTTTTGGATATATTACCCTTATCTCGTTCTTTTCGCTTTCGTCGAGGCGTCGCCTCTTCCGTTCTTTCTGCTGCCGAATCTGCCAAACGTTATCCTCCCAATACAGTAATTATACTACTTAAATGCTTTTCAATCAATATTGCAATCTGAGTTACCATACGAGGAGTCAAAAGAATAAACATCAAAAGTCCTAAGTATATTTTAACAGGCAAAGCAACCATAAAAATGTTCATTTTCGGCATCATTTTTGCGGTAAAACCTAGCAAAACATCCGTTACAATCATCACAGCAAAAATTGGCATAGCAATTCCCATACCAATTGAAAACATCTGACAAACAAGGTAAATAACATTATGTGTAACTTCGCCACTAACAAAAAATCCATACCCAGGAGGCAAAAGCTGAAAAGATTTATATATTGCAGCAAGCAGCCACTGAAACCCATTTAACCCCACAAAAACAACCGCTGCAAGGATTGTATAGGCTTGAGACAAAACAGGGGAAGTGTCGCCTGTCATTGGATTTAAGGCTTGAGATGCCGTCAAACCCATTTGCATTGATATCAAATCAGCAGCTATCTCTACTGCAATAAAAATTACGTTTGCAACAAATCCTACAATATATCCAATCATAAATTCTTTTAACATGATTACAGACAACTCAGGAATTGATGTCGGAAGAATAAAATGCGACTGCGCAAGAACCATAGGAAACATAATAAAAGCGATTGTCGCCATAAACCAAACTTTTATTTGCATAGGAATGGGATATGTTGAAATTAAAGGTGCCGAAGCAATAAATCCTCCCAATCGCGCAAGGACGACAACGAATAAAACAAGATTTTTGGGCGATAATAAGCTTAATAAATCAATCGGCATAACTTCTCACTATAATAACTGCGGAATTTTATCAAATAATTCCTTAACACTTACTACAAAAAGGTTTAACATCCACGGAAGCAAGATTATTATCGTAAGCATCCCAGCAATAATTTTCGGTACAAACGTCAAAGTTGATTCTTGAATTTGAGTGATTGTCTGAAATATACTGACAATCAAGCCCACGACAACACTAACAATCAATACCGGAGCCGCAAGTTCCAATATCAAAACAAAAATACTCTGTACCATTGTTATAACAATTTCTTGTTCCATTTTTAATCCTTAACTAATTTACGTTACAAAACCTTCTACCAACGATTTTACAATCAAATACCACCCATCGACCATTACAAATAGAACCAACTTGAAAGGAAGAGCAATCATTGTAGGAGGCAAGAATAGCATCCCCATTGAAACCAATATACTTGATACAACAATGTCTATAACCAAAAACGGTAAAAAGATTACAAATCCGATTTTAAAAGACGTATTCAATTCGCTTAAAATGAAAGACGGAATTAAAATGTAAGTCGGCACATCTTCTTTAACCTTAGGACGTTCAATCTTCGCAATTTTAACAAATAAAGCCAAATTCTTTTCATCGGTTTGCTTAAACATAAATTCTCTAACCGGTACAATGGCTCTATCTAAAGCAGCTTGCTGTGTAATCTGGTTTTTCATATATGGCTGAAGAGCTGTGGAGTTAATCTTGTCCAAAGTTGGAGACATTATAAAAAATGTCAAAATAAGCGCCAGACCTGTCAACACTTGGCTTGGAGGAAGAGTTGCTACCCCAATCGCCTGTCTTGTAATCCCCAAAACAATTATTATCCGAATAAAAGACGTCGTCATAATAAAAATACTTGGCGCCAAAGTTAATATTGTGAGCCAAACAAGAATTTGCACACCTTGTGAAAAATCTTGCGGTGTATTTGCGGTTTTCATTCCGATATTTATATTCGGAAAAGCTAAAGCACAGTGCGCAAAAGGTACAAATACCAGCATTGCAATTGCAACAAGCAAAAACTTCTTCCAAAGTTTATTCATCAATTTCTCCTCAACGATACTAATCTCTTTTGATATAATAACAGATTATTTTAGTCATGCCTAATTGTTTACTAAACTTCAAATTATTTAACAACAAACTTTGCTAAATTTTCTATTGTTTTAGCGAATGTTTCACTACACAGTCCGTATGTGCGCCAAATGCACTCACCGCACAATTTAGCATGTTTTTCAGGATTAAGTGCATCGAACAATTTTGAACACAAATCAGAATATTTATAAATTTGATTAAGCTCAATACTTAAAAGTTTTCGAATTGAATCATCCAAATTTTTAACGTTATTCTCTCTACAAGAATTCACAAATTTATCACCTGTAGGGCAATTAGAGCACAAAGAATCGCGCCCATCTATAATCATGACTTTTATATCAGGGTTTTCTTTTACCGCTTTGCTAAACTCATCCCAACTATTTTTTGCTTCTTCGCTATAATTATAGCCCTTATATCCCATAG
>JAEWYI010000061.1 GCA_023395735.1 Cyanobacteria bacterium OH_SFB_17 | reverse complement strand
TATTATAAAAAAACATGCGGCATTGCCGCATGTGACAGTGTGCTTATATATAAACACTAGCTAGAAAGATTATTTGGAAGTAGTTTTTTTGTTTTTTGCTAACTGAACAATATTATTTTTCATTTTTAAATATCTTCCGCATTGTTTGAGCCTGTCATATCCAAGCATTATACCCAAGATAAAGTCCTGCTCAGGCGAAAGTTCGTTTAATTTTTTAGACACAAAAGTTTTAACGACATCCACGCAATCTTTGGCGCCGAAAAATACGTTGATTTTTTTGTCGTTCACTTCTTGCACCACAAAATCAATTTTATCGTGCGTAAGCCTTGATTCGATTACGTCTCTGTAGTCAGATTTTTCTGTCGTTAAAATCAGATTTCGTATCCCTTTTTTGTATTCATAAATGTGGTGGTGAAAAACTTTTAAATCGCACGCTTGTTGTGCATTTGTTATCTTTGCGGTGTTTAAGTTGACGATTTTCATGTAACTCCTTTGTTAGATATTTAAAACTTTGTTTTGCTTGCCTAATATAGCTCTATTTAAATTGTACGGCAAGCCTAACAATTTGTCAAGTGATAATTTTTATTATTTGAACGAGATGCAAGATAATTGTTGTTTTCAACTTTTTGACTGAAGTTCTTGAAAAGCTTGTTTTGGACTATTTAAATGGTACACTTGTTTGTGGCCAAACGATTTTGACTTTAAAAGGAAAGATATAACAAAAATGAATACAAAATTTGATTGTGCACTCTGTTCCATAAACGGGGTGTTGAATTTATTTAAAAAGAATCTGGTAGAAGAAAAATATCACGAAGAAATTTTTAAACAAATTATGCAATACTATGCAAGCGTTGATTACTCACTAACTTCAACAACAATTAACAGAGAAGTAAAAAATATTGTCTGTAGAGTTTCAGGGCTGAAAGATCCTTTCAAACCCTTAAAAGAAAAAGTTAATAATAAAGCGCTTGAATATTGCAAAAAATATGAGAAATCTATAAAAGAAGACAAAAATTCTTGGCAAAAAGCTATGAGGCTAGCTATTGCAGGTAATATTATAGATTTTGGTCCAACTCATAATTTTGATATTGAAGAAAAAATTAAAGAAGTTATGGCGGCAGATTTTCCGATTGACGATTCAGAAAAATTATTTGAAGAAATTCAATCAGCAAAATCGATTCTTTATATTGGCGACAACACAGGCGAGATAGTTTTTGACAAATTGTTTTTGGAAGTGATTAATCACAATAACGTTACTTTTGTTGTGAGAGAAAAACCAATTCTCAACGACTCTACGATGGAAGATGCAATTTGGGCGGGAGTAGATAAAGTTGTTTCAAAAATTATTACCACAGGTGACGATGCCCCAGGTGTGCTTTTGGATGGAGTTTCAGAAGAATTTTTAACCTATTATAATTCTGCCGATTTAATAATTTCCAAAGGCCAAGGTAATTTTGAAGGACTTTGTAATGAAAAAGATAAAAATATTTTTTTCTTGTTCACTATAAAATGCAAATTAATTGAAGAAACAATAAACGCGCCAATCGGCAAAAGTATTGTAAAAAGTGCAATGAGTTAAAAAATTGCACTTGACAAAATGTTAGGACTGCCGTACAATTCGATTGCACAAATTTTGGAGAATCACTATGGAAGAACATTTACATTGTGAAGCTAACCACCATTCGCATCATGGTCATAATCACAGTCACGGTCATTCAAAAGGACTTTTGTTGGTTCTTGTTTTAACGGCTTTGTATATGATAGCCGAGTTTGTAGGCGGTTTTTTGACAAACAGCCTTGCTTTGACTGCGGATGCCGGTCATATGTTTGGGGATGTAGGTGCACTTGCGCTTTCTTACTTTGCGATATGGCTTTCAAAGCGGCCAGCGAATCCAAACAAAACTTTTGGGTATTTTAGGGCAGAAGTTTTTGCTGCACTTTTAAACGGAGTCAGTTTAATCTTGATTGCGGGTATTATAATTTTTGAAGCGTATCAAAGACTTGTTTCTCCGCCTGAAATTAATTCTGTAGGTATGATTATAGTAGCGTTCGGCGGTTTGCTTGTTAATATAATAGGGGTGTTGATTCTTCACAGTGGAAGCAAAGAAAATTTAAATATCAAAGGTGCATTTTTGCATATTGTCGGTGATTTGTTAGGTTCATTGGGTGCAATTTTGGCGGGCTTTTTGATTTGGCGGTTCCAGATTTATGTAGCTGATCCGATTATAAGTTTTGTTATTGCAGGGCTTGTTTTATATAGTTCAATAAATCTGACTAATTCTGCGGTTCAGGTTTTGATGGAAGCATCTCCAGGGCATTTGGATGCCGATGAAATAAAATCGGCGATAAAAGAAGTTGAAAACGTTGTTGATGTACATGATTTGCATATCTGGAGCATTGGCTCAAAGCAGGTTTCCTTTAGTGTCCATATAGTTGCAAAATCAGAATACAGTTATCAAATATTGTCAGAGGTGAGCTGTATTTTAGGAAAAAAATTCAACATCCACCACGCTACAATCCAGATAGAACCTGAAGATTTTCACGAGTATGACTGTCCTCTCGGGAAAAGTAATTAGCAAGAGTTTAAAAAAAGTATAAAAGCGTGAAATTGGTGACGCTGATTAATTTTTGTAACACTTTTTTTAACCTTTTAATAAGGAAGGCAATTTAGATTTCTCACGTACATTAGATTGGTATGGAATGTTGCATACCAAAATCAAAAATAGCGTTCGGATGGCTGGATTCAACCCACAATTCATTGGGATATAACGCAGTCACTGATTACAATCAGCAATCAGGTGCAAATTTTGATGCTAAAGAAATTGCAAAATTGATTTCCCTACCTGATAAAATCAAACATGAGCCGGGAAGTCATTCAGCTAACATTAAAAAACTTCGAAGTAATGATGCATTTGATAATTTTAAAAAACATGATGCCTTAGCTAAAAAAGCTTTAAAAAGTGGGGATAAAGAAAGTTTAAATAAAGCAATCGCTTTTGTATTACATTTTCTACAAGATATGATGAATCCATATCATGTTATACATTCACCAGTTTTTTCAAAAAAAGAACAAGCGGATCATAATTTTTTTGAAAAAAGCGTTGTGAGAGAACAAGATAAATATATAGAAGCAGCCAGACAAAAAACAAATCAATTGTGCGGCGATTTTATAAAAATACTTGCGGATAAAATGGCAGAATCAAGGCAAAGAGCCATTCTTGTATTAAATGGTTCAATTGACAATCCGATGTTTTCTACAATTAAAAAAAATTCACTTGCGGACAGTTATCATATAAGTGTTGAATATTTAAAATATCTTGCAAATAGTGTGAAATAGGTTAAAACGAAAAAGGTAAAATGGGAGGATTTTTTCTGTGTGAAAAATTATGTTTTCACTTTCTCCCGATTTTCTTAATGCCAGTTTTTCGCCTTGAAAAAATCCACTCCCACCTCAAAGGGGGAGTGGATTAATAGCATTCACATCAAAACAAAATTTGACTAAACAGTTTCTTTGCCTTTAGAGTCAATTTCTTTAACAACTTTTTCGACAAATTCGTCTACTTTAAAGACTCCGATAGGGCCTTTACCTCTTGCTCTTATTGCAACAGAGTCGGCTTCGATTTCTTTATCTCCGATTACTGCAACATAAGGGATTTTTTTGTCTTGAAGAGCTTCTCTTATTTTGTAGTTCATACTTTCGGAACGCTCGTCCAATCTTACTCTAACCCCTTTTTCTCTGAGTTTTTTGTAGACTGCTTCACAGAAATCAAGATGTTTTTCTGTGCTTATTGGGACGATGCAAACTTGGGTAGGCGCAAGCCAAGTCGGGAATGAACCTGCGTAGTGTTCGATTAAGATGCCGTGGAATCTTTCCATTGAGCCAAAAATTACTCTGTGAAGCATCACAGGAGTTTTCAGTTGACCGTCTTTGTCTTGGTATTTTAGTTCGAATCTTTCAGGCAAGTTGAAGTCAAGCTGAATTGTGGCACATTGCCAAGTTCTTCCAAGTGCGTCTTTGACTTTAAAGTCGATTTTCGGACCGTAAAAAGCCCCGTCGCCTTCGTTGATTTCATATTGCATACCGCGCTTGTCCATAGCTTCTTTCAAGCCTGCTTCTGCAATGTCCCAGTTTTCTACTTTTCCTACAAAGCTTTCAGGTCTTGTGGAAAGTTCAACTTCAAACCCCATGTTAAAGATTTTCATTGTATCTGAAACAAAATCAATGATTGCGTTGATTTCTTCAACCAATTGCTCAGGTGTACAGAAAATGTGAGCATCATCTTGAGTGAACCCTTGAACTCTTGTTAATCCTGAAAGAGCTCCTGATTTTTCTTTTCTGTATACTGTTCCCAGTTCTGCCATTCTCAAAGGAAGCGAACGGTAAGAGTGTCTGTTTGATTGGTAAATCATTATGTGGAAAGGACAGTTCATCGGTTTTAACACAAATTCTTCGTCGCCTTCGTGAATGAAAAACATGTTTTCTCTGTAATGATCCGCGTGGCCTGAAATTTCCCATAGTTTTGATTTTGCAATGTGAGGAGTGTTTACTATAACGTAACCGCGTTTTCTGTGTTCACTTCTCCAATAATTTTCAACTTCTTCTCTTATTACAGCAAGATTTGGGTGCCAAAGAACAAGTCCTCCGCCGATTTCTTCTCTTACTGAGAATAAATCCAATTGAGAACCTAATTTTCTGTGGTCACGTTTTTCTGCTTCTTCCAAAAAATTAAGATAAGCCGCTAAATCTTCTTTGTTCCAAAATGCAGTTGCATAAATTCTTTGAAGCATTTTGTTTTTTTCATTGCCGCGCCAGTATGCACCAGCAACTTTTAGAAGTTTAATTGCGTTTGGTTTTATGTAAGTTGTATTTGGAATGTGAGGTCCTGCGCAAAGGTCGTTAAATAGAACGTTTCCATCTTTGTCTTTTGTTAAAAACAGCGTAGGGTTGTCGTTTCTGTGTTCTTCAAGAAGCTCTGCCTTGTATATCTCGCCTTCTTTTTTAAATTCTTCAATCTTTTTGTCAACATCTTCAATGGCATATTTTTCAAATGTAAGATTTTGTTTAACAATTTCTTTCATTTTTTCTTCAATTTTTGCCAAATCAGATTCTGTGAAAGCATGCCCGTCAGTCAAATCAAAATCGTAATAAAATCCCGTATCCGTTGACGGGCCAATTGCTAGTTTAGCGCTAGGGAACAAACTTTGTACCGCTTGCGCCATGATGTGCGATGTTGAGTGTCTCAGAACGTGCAATGTTTCGTTGTTCTTTTCCATAAATTTTCCTTCTTTCTTTCTAGATTGCGAAAAATAACTCTTTTTCCGCTCTTAATTTATTTATAGCACTTAAAAAGAGAAAAAGAAAGATAAATTGTTTAAAAAAATATTTATAAATGAATGGTTTTTGGCGGTGGAAGAATCTTGAAACCTCTTTCGTTTAAAGAACCGAGGTAGTCTTGAAAAACCTTTATGTATGGCAGAAATTTTCCTTCAGCGTTTCTTCTGTGAGCAATTTCAACTCCGTTTTTGACAAGAACATCTCCAGCTTTGTTTTCAACTATTTTTGAGACAGTTATGCTGTTGGGTAAATAGCCTTCGGTGTTGTTTGCATAAAATTTGCGGATTTTTTGACCGCTTACGTTGTCTTCAATGGTTGAGCTTATTAATGATTTAAACATTGATTTTGTTTCAAAGATTAATTTGAGAGTTTTACCGCTTTTTGTGGTTAAAAGAACTTCTCTGTTTGCTTTAAAATCCTTAAGCCCGTTGCTTTGTTGCTTGGATATCGTATATGGAATATTTCGACTTCTTAAACTTTTTAAACACGCTATGTATGATGAATTCATTTTTAAACTCCTGATTTAAAATTTATTTAAATTATTAAAAAATAAAAACAATAAAGATTGCGAAAAATAACATGAAAATAAGAGTTTTGTAACTTTATGTAAAGAATCAAATAGAAATTATAAAGTTTATTAGAAAATGTGCCGATGAACCTTTTGTACATAGTTGTTGAAAGGGTTAAATTATGTTAAAGAAGATAGATACACCTACAAATAACATTTACGAAGGTGTTGAATTTATATTAAGAGGGGCCAAAAAACGCCGTTCAATGGCATTGGCAACAGCAAGAATGCTAAGTTCAGAGGCTGGGATTCAGACCAGACTTGTTGCGGTTAAATAAGAAGATTGAGGATAGTTGCAAGGGCGAAGCCGAAGGCTTCGCCCTTTTTATATTTTGTCTTCACCTATATTAAATTCATTATCTAAACTGTATTTTTCGTTGAATCTGAGCGTTTTTTGTTGTATATTCAAGTTGTCAGAAAAATCGGAGTTTAAGATGACTGGAAAAAACGTTTTAATAACAGGTGGTGCAGGGTTTATCGGTTCGCATGTCGCGGATTTGCTTATTGAAAATGGTTATGGAGTTGTGATTATTGATAATTTGTCTTCAGGTTTCGACAAAAATATTAATGAATCGGCAAAGTTTTATAATCTGGATATAAATTCTGTTGAGTTGGAAAACGTGTTTAAAGAAAATAAAATTGACTTTGTTTTTCACTTTGCGGCTCAAGCGAGTGTTAGTGCTTCTGTTAAAAATCCGAGTTTGGATGCAGAAGAAAACGTTATGGGCAGTATAAATATTTTAAAAAATTGTAAAAAATACGGAGTTAAAAAAGTTATTGCTTCTTCTACGGCTGCAGTTTACGGGGTGCCTGAATATTTGCCGGTTGATGAGAAGCATAATACGATTTGTCTTTCATTTTACGGATTATCCAAGCTTACTATGGAAAAATACATTGAAATGTTTGGGATCGATTACATAACTTTCAGATTCGCAAACGTTTATGGCCCAAGACAGTCCGCTCATGGTGAGGCTGGAGTTGTTGCTATTTTTGCGGACAAAATGAAAAGAGATGAAATTATCACAATTGATGGCGATGGTGAGCAAACAAGGGATTTTGTATATGTTTCTGATATTGCACAGGCTTGTTTGTTGGCGTTGAAAAATGACGTGAAAAACGAGATTATTAATGTTTCTACTAATAAAGCCATATCTATAAATAAACTTTTTGAAGTTATGGCACAAAAATTGAATTATAAAAAAGAGCCGATTCATGCTTCTGAACGCTTGGGTGATATAAAACACAGCATTTTAGATAATTCAAAATGTTCAGCACTGCTTGGTTTTACACCAAAGACACTAATCGAAGACGGGCTTGGAATGTTGGTATAATAAAAAAATTATTAGTGCTTTTTAAATTTTTCTTTGATTTTTTCTTTTATATAAGCCCCGATGGTTATTTTGTAAGGAGTTTCGCCTCTTAGATAAGCGTGGCCGCCATATTTGAATTTGGCTTTATCCCTTTGTATGATTTTTACTTTAGGATTTAGAGTAAGCAAAGGTTTTCCGTGAGTCGGGTGAATATAATTGTTGCTTAAAATTTTATGTTTGTGGCTCAATACATATTTATTAAAAACGCTTTCGTCGTGGAATTTGGGGATGAAATTGTTTTTCAAATCCGCATCCATCATCTTTTCACACTCGTCCAGCATTTCAAGAAATTCTTTTACTCTTCCGCCTAAAAGTCCTGCGTGGAAGTAATATTCACCTTCTCCGTATGGAATATAAGAAGTCGAAATCGGGTTTCTTTCATACTCAAATTCATAATTTGATTTCATTCTTTTGTTGCCGGAATGAAGTGGTGCAACAATATATCCTTCTTCTGCTGTAGGCAACAGTTCATCCGCTGATACAGGGTGGATTACTTCCATGTTTCCGTTAAAGAAAAATGCATAGTCAAAATCTTTCAATTCCTCTTTAACTTTGTTTAAAATTTTATATCTCAAAGCTGTAATAAGCGGCCAACCAAGGTTTTCCTGAGGCACAATCGTTATTTTTTCATCGCTTTCAAACTCTTTGCTGTCTGTAAAAAAGAAGTAATGTTTTTCGTAACCATTAAGAAGATTTTTTTCGCATGATTTGAAAAATTCATCCCAAAATATAGTATATCTTCCTGTCCCAATGTATAGAATAGCAATTTTCAATTTTAAACTCCTTTTCTTTGAATATTTTTATCATGGTATAATAGCCCTGAAGATAAGTCAACCGAGGATTAAAAAATGCCAAGAGTAAGTATTGTTATGGCGCTTTATAACACTCCTTTAAAATATTTAACAAAAACGCTAAAAAGTCTTTTGAACCAAACTTATAAGGATTTTGAGCTTATTATTGTTGATGATTTTTCAACTTTTGAATATGAACAGTTTTTTAAAAAATTAAACGATTCAAGGATAAAATATTTTAAACTCGGCAAAAATTCAGGCCCTGGTGCTGCAAGAAATTTTGGAATAAAAATTGCATTAGGCGAGTATATTGCAATAGCCGACAGTGATGACGTTTATTTGTCTGAGCGAATTGAAAAGCAAGTTGAATATCTTGATAATAATAAGAATATTTCGATTCTAGGCGCATCATACAGGGCATCGAATAAAAAAACAATAAGTGAAGCTGTTGTTGGGGTCAAAAATATTCAGACACATTTTTTGTTCAACTCAGTGTTGTCAAATCCTGTTATTATGATTAGAAAAGACGATATTATTGAAAAAAAACTATTTTATCCGGAAGATACAAATTTCGCAGAAGATTATAAGCTTTGGATAAATGCAATGTTTGCAGGCTTAAGCTGTGATAATCTCAAAGAATGTTTGATGATTTACACAAGGCGTGGAAATCAATTATCCAAAGAAAAAATGCAAGTTCAGCAGCAAAAATTAAAACAAATTTATGCACATATTTATAATCAATTAGGGATTCAGTTTGATGATGAAATAATCAATATTCACTATGAAATCTACTCTAATAAATTCATTCACACAAAAAATGAGCAAGATATTAAAAATGTCTTTTCAAAATTATTTTTGGCGAATAAAGAAAAACATCTTTTCGACGATTCGTTACTAATGGAGCTAGAAGAGTCTGCAATCAAATCTTTCTGCGGGAAAAAGGATTTGATTTTCAAGGTAAAAGTGGGCAAAAATGATGTAAGACTTGAAAAAAGTCTAAAAATTAAAGTAATAGCCCGTAATTAATTTTAAAGACACTCAGGCTAGCTCTAGTGTGGGATTGTTAGACTTTAGGATTGACAAATTATTTTATAAGTTTTACATTAAAGAAATGGAGCTTATAAATAATATTAAACTTTTTTTCAAACAAATAAATACTGATACTGAAAAAGCAATCGCGAGAGTTTTGTTCAGCAAATCAATGACGGTTTCAACAGCAGAATCATGCACCGGCGGGCTTGTCAGCTCTCGCCTTACTGATATTGCAGGAAGTTCTGTTTATATAAAAGAAAATTATGTTACTTACTCAAATGAAGCAAAAAAGAAACTTTTAGGCGTGAGCGAATCGACTTTGTCTCAATATGGTGCGGTTAGTGAAGAGTGTGCCAGAGAAATGGCTGAAGGGCTTTTTAAAAATACAGATTGTGATGTGGCACTCGTTACGACAGGTATTGCGGGCCCCGGAGGGGCCACGGAAGGGAAAAACGTCGGACTTTTGTTTGTTGGTGTCAAGAATAAATGCTCAATTCAAGTAAGAAAATATGAGCTGGATTCGAAAATCGGACGCAAAGAGATGAAGTTTTTATTCTCTCAAAAAGCTTTAGAGTTTCTTCTCGAGTTTATCTTGGATTCTGAGTCAAAAATATTTTCACAAAAAAATGTTGAAGAAAATTCAGATGCAGTTTCAAATTAAGCTGCAATAATTTGGCTCATAATGCTTTTAAATTTTGTTCTCAACAAATCCGCAAAAACGTTTGTATCAAGCTGAGTTAGCACTACCGCAGTAAGATTTTGCGGAAGCTGTTCATTCATTTTTATAAGGCTTTCTTTCTTGATTACGTTTGTTGATTTGATTATCTGTTCTTTGTCTTTTTTCATATCAATAATATTTGTATAAGCTTTTGAATCAAAAAGAGTAAATATTTTCGGATCTTGTTTTGCAAGTCTTAGAACAAAGGCTTGTTTGTTTGCTGTTGGGATGCTCAACATTGCTTCTTGGAATTTATTATCAGGCAAAGTCGAAATTTGGTTTATCAAGCTTGCTTGATTTAGTCCGTAAACTTGTCCGCCCATTCCCATAGAAATTTGAGAATTTGCCTGCAAATCTTCCATGCTTTGACCGTTGTTTGATTGACTTTGGCTTTCGACATCCATAATAGATTGTCCTGTAGCTGCTTCAAACATTTGAGCCAATATTTCAGGTTTCATTGTTTTTAAAAATTTTATTTCCATTTGCTTGTCTATATCAGGAGAAGAGAGAACTTTGTTAAGCTCTTCATCAGGCATAAGAGACATTAAATGTTCAGGCGAAAACATCTCGAAAGTCAGCTTTAAAAGCTCTTCTTTTGGAAGTTGGCTGGACATGTCAACGAGTTTGTCTTTTGTGAAAAAATTCAGTCCAGACGTGAGGTCTTTTTCTTCTAAAAACGGTAAGATATCTTCGAGATCTTGTTCTGTCATGTGGCTTAAAATCGCGTATTTATTACCAACATCATTAAGTTGGAATAATTCTATCAACTTGACCGGGTCGCTTAAAATTTCCCTGCTGTAATTAGCTGCCTTGGTGTTTCCTTGGGCTGCTTCTGCTTCCATAATCTCATCAACTGTAAATCCTGAGTATTCTCTGCTTATTTTACTGGACTGGACGTTGAATAGATTACATAAAAGGTATAAATCCGTTTCCAATGTGATCATGTTGTAATAAGACCTCGACAAGTTTCTTTATATATATATTAACGTTTATTTTTCGTAATACTTGAATAAAAACTTAAATATTGTAACCTTTTTTAATATTTGTTGTATAATTTTTTTAAAAGGTGGTTGGGGAAAATAAAAAGAGGATTTCATTGATGAAATTGGTTAAAAAAATAATTTTATTTTTTATTGCATTTGTTTTGACTGGAACTGTTTGTTGCTACGCCAAAACGGTTAAAAAAGAAATAACTTTTTCAACAAAAGATGCAAAAGTTTTGAAAGCTACTCTTAGTTATGTCAAAAAAGAAGGCGTAAAAAAATATCCAACTGTTGTTCTGCTACATTCTTTGGGTTATTCAAGCGTTGATTGGGGTTCGTTGATTCCTGATTTGGAAAATTCAGGTTATGCTGTTCTTGCAGTTGACTTTAGAGGTCATGGCAAAAGTATTTATGACGTGAATTTTAAAAAGAAAAGCTGGATATATTTTAAAAAATCTGCCTTCTTGAAATATCCCAACGATGTTATCTCGATTTTGAACGAGACACAAAAACAGGCAAAAGTTTTTTCTATGGACAATATGGTGATTGTGGGTGCAGATATTGGCGCAAACACTGCGGTTCTGGTCTCAAAAGAATTGAAAAAAAAGCCTAAGGCGCTTGTTTTGATTTCTCCTACAAATTCTTTTAAAGGTTTATATATTCCTGTTGCAATGGCTGAAATGGGACCGATTCCCGTGCTTTCTGCAGTCAGCGTGAAAGACAAATATTCTGTTGCTCAGCAAAAAGATTTAGCAAAGTTTTCACAAGGCGGATTTTATGCGCTTAATTACCCTCAGGGCTCAATGGGGATGATGCTTTTGAAGACTAATCCTTCTATGGCTTCTGATATCACAAAATGGATTAAAAGGTACCTTAAGTAGAGGTTTGGAAGTTTTGCAGCTTGGCAGCTCGGCAGCTTTGAAGTTTTGTTGTTTTGACTGTTTTCGTTTTAAGTTTAACGCTAGTTTTTTAAACAACCATGTCAACTGCAGGATTTATAAAATAATTATTTAATTCCTTAAAAAATCTAATTCAAAATATACAGAAGCACTCACAAAAACCTCTAATCTTCCTACCTTCCAATCCTCTAAGCTTCCAAACCTCTAAACCTCATGTTTGAACCTATCAGCAGGCTTAATCAAATTATTACAAAAACTACATAAAACATGGAAAAGGCTGTTGACACTAATTTTTGTTTGTTATACGATTTCATGTACCTGAGATTTTACACATTGGAAAATAGCTAAATAAACAGGTAATGACGGACTCCGTCGTGAAAGTAGGATGCAGACAAGCTGCATGTAGAACCAAGTAAAGGAAGAAAAATGGCAAGCGACACAAAAAGACAAAGAATCAGAGTTTGTTTAAAAGCATACGATCACAAACTGATTGATGTATCAGCAGACAAGATTGTTGAAACAGCTAAAAGAACTGACGCTAAAGTTGCAGGTCCTATTCCTTTGCCGACAAAAAGACGTATATATTGCGTTTTGCGTTCCCCTCACGTAGATAAAAAATCAAGAGAACATTTCGAAATGAGAACACACAAAAGAATTATCGATATATATGATCCAACTCAACAGACAACTGAAGAGTTAAGTAGATTAGATTTGCCTGCTGGTGTTGATATCGAAGTTAAGCTTTAATCAACAGCTCAGATGAAAATTAAATAAGCATTATGCAATATAATGTGATCTACGCAAACCCGCTTCGGGTTAGGCAAGGAAAAGTAAAGTAACGTAGCGCTCACAAGCAAGAGCCCTCGCATCGGGCGGAAATAGGTTCGACAAGGACCAAAAGAAGCCGGATAGGTGCAAGGACTAGGAAAGGAAAAAAATATGACACTAGGTGTGATAGGGAAAAAACTTGGAATGACACAAGTCTTTGACGAACAAGGATTGGCAATTCCTGTAACAGTAATCAAGGTTGATCCTATTGTTGTTACGCAAGTGAAAACAGCTGAAACTGATGGCTATAACGCTATTCAGGTTGGTACTGTTGCAGCAAAAGAAAAACACTTAACAAAGGCTCAATTGGGTCATTTTAAGAAAAATAAACTTGATAATTTCAGACATTTACAAGAGTTTAGAGTTGAAAACCCTCAAGATTATACAGTAGGTCAAGCAATTGACGTTTCTATTTTATCAGAAATCGAAAAAGTTGATGTTTGCGGTACTTCAATCGGTAAAGGTTTCCAAGGTACAGTAAAAAGATGGAACTTCGGAAGAGGACCTATGGGTCACGGTTCTAAAAACCATAGAGAACCTGGTTCAATCGGTGCAGGTACAACTCCTGGTCGTGTAATCAAAGGAAAACACATGGCTGGAAACATGGGTAACGAAAGAGTAACTGTTACAAAATTGAAATTGGTAAAAGTTGATAGCGAAAATTCTATCGTTTTGATTAAAGGTTCTGTTCCTGGACCTGAAGGAAAATTGGTTACAATCAAACCTTCAAGAACAAAATGGAACTAAGCTAAGATTCTTAAAAACGTTAGGAATTAAAAGATAAATAAAAAACCCAAAATAAAAGGATAAATAAAATGACTAAAGAATTAACAATATTAAGTGCAAACGGAAAGAAATCAGGCGAAATCACCCTAGACGACAGCGTATTCGGTGTAGAACCTAATTTACACGTAATGCACTTGGCATTAAGAAGACAATTGAATAATGCAAGACAGGGTTCAGCTTGCGCTAAAACAAGAGCAGAAGTTGCTGGTGGCGGAAGAAAACCTTGGAAACAAAAAGGTACAGGCAGAGCAAGAGCTGGTTCAATCAGATCTCCATTGTTCGCAGGCGGCGGCGTTATCTTCGGACCAAAACCAAGAGATTACAGCTTCGCTATTCCTCAAAAAGCAAGAAAATTGGCTTTAAAGTCAGCTTTATCAGCTAGACTTGAGCAATTGGTAGTGGTTAAAGATTTTTCTGAAATTTCTGAACCAAAAACAAAATTGATGATTAAAGCACTTTCTTCATTGAAAGTTGAAGGAAAAATTCTTATTATCGCTGATACAAAAGCAGCAGAAAACAAATATCTTGAACTAGCTGCAAGAAATATTCCTTCTGTAAGAATGATTTTACCTTCAAACTTGAATGTAAAAGACATTTTAGAAGCAGACAGCGTTGTAATAACAGAAGCTGCGGTTAACGAAATCACAGAAAGACTTAAGTAGTAATTAAACCACTTAAACAAATAAGGATAAAAAAATGAGTACAGAAAAATTATATGATGTTATTAAAAAACCTTTGATTACAGAGAAGTCAATGGCTGCTACAGCTCAAGGCCAATACACTTTTGAAGTTTTGAAAAATGCAACAAAAGTTGAAATTGCTCAAGCGGTAGAATTAGCTTTCCCTGGAAGAAAAGTTAAAAAAGTAAGAACAGTTTATATGCCATCACATTCAAAAAGAATGGGAGTTAAATTAGGCAGAACTGATTCAAGTAAAAAAGCGATTGTCACTATTGAAGGTGATCCAATCGAAGAATTAATCGGTGCATAGAAACAAAACATCGATTAGATTATAGGTATGAACTTACCTGATAATTAAGTTAAGTAAAGAAAATAAAGGACAAAAAAATGGCAACTAGAAAAATAAATCCTACTTCCCCAGGACAAAGAGGTATGGTAAAGAGTGACTATCAGGAAATCACAACATCGACTCCTGAAAAATCATTGTTAAAACCTATTAAAAAAACTGCAGGAAGAAATAATACAGGAAGAATCACTTGTCGTCACAAAGGCGGCGGTGTAAAAAGAGCTTACCGTATAATTGATTTTAAACGTGAAAAGTTCGGCGTTCCTGCTACAGTTAAAACAATTGAATACGATCCAAACAGAAACGTTAGAATTTCATTGGTATTTTATGCGGATGGGGAAAAAAGATATATTTTAACTCCAGATGGCTTAAATGTTGGCGATGTAATTGTTAGCGGTCCTGAAGCTCATATCCAAACAGGTAATGCACTTCCATTGGAATTGATTCCTCTAGGTACATTGATTCACAATATTGAAATGGAACCAGGCAGAGGCGGAATTTTGGTTCGTGCAGCAGGTAATTCTGCTCAATTGATGGCGAAAGAAGGCAATTACGTAACAATTAAACTTCCTTCTTCAGAAATGAGAATGGTAAGAAAAGAATGCTTGGCAACAATCGGTGTACTTGGCAATTCTGAGTTCAAGAACTTAAAAATCGGTAAAGCCGGCAGAAAACGTTATATGGGTATCAAACCTACAGTACGTGGTGTTACAATGAACCCTTGCGATCACCCTCACGGTGGTGGTGAAGGTAAAACCGGTCCTGGTGGAAACCCTAAAACACCTTGGGGTAAACCGGCTCTTGGTGCTAAGACAAGAAACAAGAAAAAAGCATCAAGCAAGTTAATTGTAAGAAGACGTAAAAAATAGTTTATCAGAGGTTAGCTAAAAACAATCCTCTTTTACAAAGTAATAAAAATAAAACAAGGAGCAAATAAACAGATGGCACGTTCATTAAAAAAAGGCCCATACGTAGAGGAATCTCTTCAAAAGAAAATAGATAAGATGAATGAAAATTCAGAGAAAAAAGTTGTAAAAACTTGGTCAAGAGCTTCAATGATTATTCCTGATATGTTGGGACACACAATCGCTGTTCATAACGGAAAAACTCACGTTCCTGTATATGTTACAGAACAAATGATTGGACACAAATTAGGCGAATTCGCACCTACAAGACTTTACAGAGGTCATGCTGGTAGCGACAAGACCGCTAAGAGAAAATAGCAAGCAGAAGAAATTCGGTGCGATTTTTTAAAGTTCAATTAAAGTGAGTTAAAATATTCAAATTCGAGTTTTTAAAAGTAACAAACTATTAAATTTAGAAAAAAAGGATGATAAAAAAAATGGAAGCAAAAGCAAGACAAACGGATATAAAAATGACGGCAAGAAAGCTTCGTCGCGTAATCAATGAAGTTCGCGGCAAGGCGGTTGTTGAAGCACAAAATACGTTACGTTTTATGCCATATTTTGCAGCAAGAGTTGTTGAAAAAAACTTAAAAGCAGCTGTTGCAAATGCGCAAGAAAAATTTGGCGTAGGCCCGGATGCACTAAAAATTTCAGAAATTTTTGCTGATGAAAGCGTAACATACAAAAGAGGAAAGCCAAGAGCACAAGGCAGAATCTACAGAAGATTGAAAAGAACTTCACATCTTACAATAAAAGTTAGCGATTAATAAGTGAAATGTGAAGAGTGAAGGGTGAAGAGAAAGTCCCCTCACACTTCACTTCTCACTTTTCACAAAATGTTATAATATAAACAAGCAAAACAAGGAGCAAATAAAGAAATGGGACAAAAGACACATCCAACCGGATTTAGAGTAGGAATAATTCAACCGTGGGTAAGCTCATGGTATGCAAAAGTTAAAGACTACGCTGAATTTGTTGCAGAAGATGCAAAAATAAGAAAATTTGTTAAAAAGAAATTATATACCGCAGGCGTTTCTAGAATTATGATCGCTAGAAAAGCACAAAGCACGACAATAACTGTAGTTACAGCGAAACCTGGTATTGTTGTTGGCCGTGGTGGACAAGGTATTGAAGATTTGAAAAAAGACGTTTCAAAATATCTTAAAAAACCTGTCATAATTAATGTTGTAGAAGTTGCCAGAATAGATGCTGATGCACAACTTGTTTCTGAATCAATAGCTCTTCAACTTGAAAAACGTGTGGCTTTCAGACGTGCAATGAAACAATCAATGCAAAGAACAATGAGATCAGGCGTTCAAGGTATTAAAGTTATGGTTTCAGGAAGACTTGGCGGAGCTGAAATCGCTCGTTCTGAATGGGCAAAAGAAGGAAGAATTCCTCTTCAAACATTAAGAGCAGACGTTGATTACGGTTTTGCAGAAGCAGATACAATCATGGGTAAAATCGGCGTTAAAGTTTGGATTTTCAAAGGTAATTTGATGCCAAATGAACAAGCTGATGCAAATATTAAAACTGCAAAAAAATCTGGCAACTATGATGAAAAATCATCTAGAAGACCAAGACGTAAAGCGGTTGAAACTGAGTAAAACATAGAAAGGCAAAAAGAAATCTTTTTCCTTTTTATATAGATGAAGTAAGCAAAGAAAAAAATAAAGGACACACAAAAATGTTAATGCCTAAAAAAACAAAATATCGTAAAAAAATGAAAGGTAATATGAAGGGTACCGAAACTAGAGGAACAACTTTAGAATTTGGACAATATGCTCTTCAGGCTGTAGAACCCGGCTGGATAACAAGCAGACAAATAGAGGCTGCAAGAAGAGCTATGACTCGTAAGATTAAACGTGGCGGTAACGTATGGATTAAAATTTTCCCTGATAAACCGATTACTGCAAAGCCTGCTGAAACTCGTATGGGTTCAGGAAAAGGAAACGTTGAATACTGGGTAGCTGTTGTTAAACCAAACAGAATCTTATTTGAATTGGATTATTTCGACAGAAACGAAGCGGTTGAAGCGTTGAGATTAGCAGCACAAAAGCTTCCAATCAAAGTGAAAATTGTTGAACAGCCAAGAGACAAAGCGTAAGTTTAAAAAATTGGTTAGATACTAAAAGAAGACTAGTAGGGTTATTCACCCGACAGGATAAAAAACAATAAAGGATAAAAAAATGAAATTGCAAGAAATGCGTGAAAAATCAATAGATGAGCTAAAAAGTGCAATCGTTGGCTTTAAGAAGCAGTTACTTGATTTGAGAGTTCAAAAAGCTACTCACAAATTGGAAAACACAGCTCAAATAGCAACAACAAAACATTTAATAGCACAAGCTAAAACTGTAATTAACGAAAAAAAAGAGGCGTAGAAGCTAGAGATTTAAGTTTCAAACTAAAGTCTCAAAGCAATAACCCTCCCAGGCAAAAAATGTAAACAACGAAACAAGGAGCGTAAAATAAAATGCCTAAGAAAGAAAAACAAGGTGTTGTAATAAGCAACAAAATGGATAAAACTGTTGTAGTAAAGGTAGCATCATTTGATCCACACCCTAAATACAAAAAGATTATCGAATCAAATAAAAACTACAAAGCACATGATGAGCAAAACGTTTGTGGCGAAGGCGATGTTGTAACAATCATCGAATCTAAACCAATATCAGGCGGAAAACGTTGGTCTGTACAAGAAGTAGTTCAAAAAGCAAAATAGGTGAAGGGTGAAGTGCGAATGGTGCAAACAAACACCGATTCCTCTTTACTTCATATTTCTCACTAATATCAGGTGAACAATTTTAACAAAGGATGTAAAAAAGATGATACAACAAGAAACAAGATTACAAGTGGCAGATAACACAGGCGCAAAAGAACTTTTGTGCATACGTGTTCTAGGAAGTTCAAATAAGAAATTCGCTGCAGTAGGTGATGTAATCGTTGCAACTGTTAAGGACGCTACTCCTAATATGGCAGTTAAAAAATCTGAAGTTGTAAGAGCAGTTGTTGTCAGAACAAAAGCTGACATTAAAAGAAACGACGGTTCAGTAATCAGATTTGATGAAAACGCAGCGGTAATAATTAACAAAGACGGAAACCCTAGAGGAACACGTGTTTTTGGACCTGTAGCAAGAGAGTTAAGAGACAAAAACTTTATGAAAATAGTGTCTTTGGCTCCGGAAGTTATATAAGAGGTTTAGAGGATTAGAAGTTTCGAGGTTTAGTTAAACCAAATACGAAATCTCAAACATTTAATTTTATAAACACTAAAGTTAAAAGGACAAAACAATGGCTAAACAAGATAAAAAATCATTAAATGTTAAAACCGGTGACAGAGTAATTGTTACAGCGGGAAAAGACAAAGGTAAAATCGGAAACGTAAAGAAAACAAACCCTTCAGAACAAAAAATTGTTGTTGAAGGCGCAAATATGGTAACAAAAGCACAAAAGCCAAATCCAATGGCTGGTGTTCAAGGTGGTTTGATTAAAATCGAAGCTCCTTTGGATTCTTCAAACGTGATGATAGTATGCCCTAGTTGTGAAAAACCGACAAGGATCAAGCACGACGTAGTCGAAGGTAAAAAAATTCGTGTTTGTAAAAAATGTGGTGAACAATTGGATGTGTAACAATTAAGAGGTATAATGGTTTTGTAAAAAATCAGATATTCCACTTTTTTAAACACTAATCCTAAAGTAAAACAAAGGACGAACAAAAAATGGCAACAAAAACAAAAAGCTTAAGAGTAAAATACCAAGAAGACGTAAAAAAAGCGTTAAAAGAAAAATTCGGATATGACAACGAAAATAAAATTCCGAAATTGAACAAAATCGTTTTGAATATGGGTGTTGGAGAAGCATCTCACAATTCAAAAATCGCAGAATCAATTGAAGCACAATTAACAAAAATTGCAGGACAAAAATGTGTTGTAACAAAAGCGAAAAAGTCTATCGCATCTTATAAATTAAGAGAAGGTATGCCTGTTGGAGCAATGGTTACATTACGTGGCGAAAGAATGTATGATTTCTTGCAAAAATTGATTTGTGTAGTTCTTCCAAGAATCCGTGACTTCAGAGGCGTAAGTTCAAAAAGTTTCGACGGCAGAGGCAACTATACATTAGGTTTGAAAGAACAAGCATTATTCCCTGAAATTCACTATGAAGAAATTGATTTGGTAAAAGGGATGAATATCTCAGTTATCACAACAGCTGAAACAGATGATGAAGCAAGAGCTTTGTTGGCTGAGCTAGGTATGCCTTTCAAAAAATAGGCTTCCAAGCAAAACAGATGCGAGGGTTCGCAGCAACAAACGAGGGACAGCGAAGAAAGTCCCGAGTGCATAAATCGGGTAAGCCGATTAGGCAAAAAGTTAGTAGTAATACTAAAACATAACTGAAGGCGAAACTTTAAAGGTTTCGTGTAAGGGTAAAAAAAACAGATGCGAGGGTTCGCAGCAACAAACGAGGGACAGCGAAAAAAGTCCCGAGTGCATTAGTCGGGTAAGCCGATTAAACAAAAAAGTTAGTAGTAATATTAAAACATAAGTAAAGGCGAAACTTCAAAGGTTTCGTGTAAGGGTAAAAAAGATGGCTAAAAAAGCAATGATGAACAAAGAAGAAAAACGCAGAGCGTTGGCAGAAGCTGGCAAATATCCAAAAGTTAGATTGCATAACAGATGCAGTATTTGCGGAAGACCACACGGATTCCACAGAGACTTTGGTCTTTGCAGAATTTGCTTAAGAAAAATGGCTCACCAAGGTTTATTACCTGGCGTTACAAAAGCTAGTTGGTAAGATAATAATATAGTTATTTCTTACTATACTGCTAGATGTGGACAGATGTCCGAAAATTTTAGTAAGTAGTAAAATAGTAGGTTACGATAGGTAGGGAGTGATAATTTTCACTTTTGCCGGTTTGTTTCCTAAAGAAAAGGAAATTAAAATGAATACAGATCCAATAGCAGATATGCTCACAAGAATTAGAAACGCTAATATGGTTTCACACGAAACTGTAGAAATGCCTAGTTCTAAATTGAAAATTGAATTAGCAAAATTGTTAAAAGAAGAAGGCTATATTATTGATTATTCAGTAAAAAATATAGAAAAATTCAGCTTCTTAACAGTTGTTTTGAAATATGATGAAAAACACAAGCCTGTTATATCTAACTTGAAAAGAATTTCAAAACCTGGTTTGAGAAACTATTGTAAAGCAAAAAATCTTCCACAAGTATTTGGCGGATTGGGAATAGCAATCGTTTCAACAAGCAAAGGTTTGTTAACAGACAGAAAAGCTCGTAAAGAAAACCTTGGTGGCGAAATCCTTTGCTACGTTTGGTAGGATAGAGCTCAGATATGTTTAAAAGTTTAGATGTTTCGCTTTATTAAAATAAGGTTTTAGGGCATCTAAACTTTTAGTTATTTATGATATAATTAACTAGTAAAACTAGTCGATAAAATATTGGGATTTACCCATAGTATAACTAAATCGGGTTCAATTGACAGAAAAGCCCGATAAATAAAGGAGAATAGACATGTCAAGAATTGGAAAATTACCGATTGAGATTCCTCAAGGAGTTGAAATCAAAATTGAAGGTCAAACAATTACAGCAAAAGGACCTTTGGGCACAGAATCAGTTACAGTAAGAGAAGAAATTTCACTAAAAGTTGAAGATAACAAAGTTATTGTTTCAAGAGTGAATGACGAAAGAAAAACCAGAGCTCTTCACGGGCTATCAAGAACACTTGTTGCAAACGCAGTTCATGGTGTAAAAGATGGTTTTGAGAAAAAATTGGAACTTCAAGGTGTAGGTTATCGTGCGGCAATGCAAGGTACAACTTTGAACTTGCAATTGGGTTATTCACACCCGATTGATATCGTTCCTCCAGCAGGAATTACAATTGCGGTTGAAGCTAACACAAAAATCTCAGTAAAAGGTTCAAATAAACAAACAGTAGGCGACGTTGCTGCTGCTATTCGTTCTAAGAGACCTCCTGAAGTTTACAAAGGAAAAGGTGTTAGATACGAAGGCGAATACGTAAGACGTAAAGCCGGTAAAGCTGGTAAAAAATAGTAAGTAATTTAAAATAAGCCCAAATGAGCTCTCAAATTAATCACTTGAGCCGGCTCGGGTAAAAGGAGAAAGAAAAATGATTAAATCAGAAAACAGAAAGAACAAAGTTCAAAAAAGACATAGATCTATCAGAGTTAAGTTGTCAGGAACAACAGAAGCTCCTAGATTGGCAGTTTACAGAAGCACAAAACACATTTATGCTCAATTGATTGATGACGTTAAAGGTGTTACAATTGTTTCAGCTTCAAGTGTAGATAAGGATTTGAAAGAAAAATTATCTCACGGCGGAAACGTTGATGCTGCAAAAACAGTTGGTGAAGCGATTGCAAAAAAAGCTTTAAAAGCTGGAGTTAAAGATGTTGTATTTGACCGTGGCGGTTTCTTGTACCACGGAAGAATCCAAGCTTTGGCAGATGCAGCTAGAGAAGCTGGTTTGAACTTCTAGATTTTGAGAAGAACCAAACAAAAGAGGCGAACGCGAAGCGTTCGCCTCTTTTGTTAATAGTGTCTGTGTATTAAATAATTATTTGGATTGCCACGTCGGAATCTGCTAAAGGACTGTGAGTAAACCTACAGTTAATACCTTTTCTTCCTCGCAATGACTTAACACTTATCATTGCAGAGTGTTAAAAGTTGATTTACACTTACCAAGGATAATCGTCTTTAATTTGCCAGCCGTCATACATAATTAGACCGGAGCACATTGCCTTCCAAACCCCTGTGGAATTACAGCCCCAATCTCCAACCGAGTACTTCTCTCTACCTTGAATATTTTCCCTTCCGGCTTCATATGGCCTAAAAGTGTTTTCAGCTACTCCTGGGTAAAAATCATAATAAAATTTATTTCTTCCATCTTTTTGGGCTTTATTTGGCTCAAAAAGGACACCTACATCCATATAACTACCTTTAGAAAAAAATATGTTTGTTCCATCCGCTAATTGTATCCCAGGACTCCCATCTTGAGCTACTATAACGCCTGTATTTCTATAATATGGTGCAATATAATTTTCTACAAATTTTTTGTTTCCGACTGCACTTCCATCTCCATAATCCCAACTATAAGCCGGTCCGTTATCAATTTCTGATAATTTAATTGCTTGTGTCATGTTTGTATAAAATTTTTCTAATCTGGTAACTACAACTTGTTTTTGAAAATTATTTACTAATTCTGGAATAGTAAGCTCTGCTATAATTCCTATTATGCCCACAACAATCAAGACTTCTGCGAGAGTAAATCCCTTTTTAATCATAACAAATTCCAATCTTTGTGCATTAAATATAATGTAATATATTAATAATAAGTTGTAGACTACAATTTGTCAAGTGTTTACAATGATTAAATGAAAATGAACAATGGCATACTAAAAGAATTTGGAAGAAATTTACGGGTTGAGCGGAATAGAGCGGGCTTGTCTCAAGAGGGACTTGCAGAAAAGATAGGCGTAGGGTATGGACAACATATTGGAAAGATTGAGCGGGGTGAAACAAATACTTCACTTTCGGTTGTTGTCGCTATTTTAAATGTTCTGGATTTAGAGTTTGAGGATTTGTATAACAGAAAAAAAATTAAATAATAGTTTTTAATATTAAAGGGTCGATGGATTTCATCCATCGACCCTTTTTTCGAAAATTTCTTTTCTGTTTTGGGTAGAACTATTTTACAAGTTCTTTAAACTTTTTACCAGCTGAGAATGCAGGTACAGTTTTTGCAGAAATCTTCAATACAGCACCTG
>JAEWYI010000030.1 GCA_023395735.1 Cyanobacteria bacterium OH_SFB_17 | reverse complement strand
AAAGATTGTGTGATTTTTGGATAATTAGTTGAGGTGCAAAGGTTAAAAGGGCGTCTCCTGCAAGAACAGCAGTAGCTTCACCGTAAACCTTATGGTTTGTAAGCTTTCCTCTTCTGTAATCGTCGTTGTCCATGCAAGGCAAATCGTCGTGGATAAGGCTTTGGGCGTGAATCATTTCTATAGCACATGCCATAGGAATCGCATCTTCAATGTTTCCGCCAAAGACTCTGCAAGCTTCAATGCACATTACAGGTCGAAGTCTTTTCCCGCCTGCTAAAACACTGTATCTCATTGAGTTAAAAATTTCTTCAGGATATTCAACCTGCAGAAATTCATCTAAATTTTTGTCTATCAGTTCAATAATTTTGTTCATAATCTTCTCACTAAAACTAATTTTAACATAAAATTATGCTTTAGTTATAAATTTAAGCAATTTTTTTTATTCACATGTTTTGCAATAAATATGAGTTTAAAAATCATTTTAAGAAAAAATTATAAAATAAGATTAAAAAAAATCGTTGAAACCAGGCCTGTAAAAAATTTAAAGGTTAATTTTAATGAATTAAGCTATGATAAATTTAATTTGACCAATGTTGATAAATATATTTCGGTGGCGCCTGCAAGAAATATTCGCGAAATTAAAGCTTACCATAAAATTTTGACGGACGAATTTGTACCAAAGACAAAAAGTCAAAATATTTTAGAGCGTTTTTTAAATTCGGTAAAAAGAAAAAGTTGTTATTTTATGTCTAAAACTTCTTCAGGAAAAACAGAAGTGATAAAAAATGCTCAAAATGAAATAATCGGCGGGCTAAAATATGAAAAAACAAATAATAATCTTCATATATACTCACTCGCGGTGAAAGAGAGCAAGCGAAAAGGCAAAAGTCGTGAAAACATTCTTGTTCAAATTGGGCTGAGATTAAAAAAAATAGCCGAAGAAAAAAAGGTAGAGACTTTTTCTTGCGATGTTTTAAAATTCGATAAGCAATTGATAAAAATGTATACAAATGCTGGATTTTTCCCTGTATCGCAAACAATGAATGAGATTCACATGAAGTGTCCAGTCAAAAATTTCTGTAATTTTTGATAAAAAATAAGGTATTTAATCTTCAACTTCTTGATAAATAGTTTGTTTCAAGGCTTTTCTTGATGCTTCACGTTTTTTAGCGCTGATTTTTGCGACACTTTTATTGAGATGATTTTTGTGAAAAACTTCTTGTTTTGTGCCCTGGTATTTGATTTTTTCTTTGTAATCTTTTGCTTCTTGAACAAAGCTAAGGTAGCTTTGGTATCTGGACAAATCAATTTTGTCGATATTTTCTAAAACGCTGCATCCATCTTCTTGGATATGAAGGCAGTCTTTGTATTTGCAGTCTTTTTTGTATTTTTTTATTTCGTCAAAAAGTTCATCAACATCGTTCGGCAGTAAAAAATCAAATTTCACGTTGCTAAACCCCGGTGTATCAATGATTTTTATCTTGGATTTGGGGTTTGAGAAAATTGGTGCTTCTATTATTTCGCAGTGTCTTGTTGTGTGAACGCCGCGTGATGTTTTTTCGCTTACTTGTTTGGTTTTTATGTTTAAATCAGGGCAAATAGCATTTATCAGGCTTGATTTTCCGACTCCTGAATTTCCGCAAAAAACAGTGACTTTTGATTCGATTATTTCTAAAAAATCTTCAATTCCTAATTTTTCGAGTGCTGATGTGAATACGATATCAAATCCCAAGGGCTCATAGATTTCAAAGATTTTTTCAATTACGCTGTCATCTTCTGACAAATCGTTTTTGTTGAAACAGAGTTTTGCTTCGATTCCATGATATTTTGCAAAACAGATGTACCTGTTTAATTGTTCAAAATCCAAGTCGGGCTCTTTTATGGCAGAAACAATCACAACTTGCTCAACATTTGCAACAGAAGGCCTTGAAAGATAGTTGTTTCTTTTTAATATTTTTTCTATGACTCCTGTTTTGTTTGTAGGGTTTGTTATTTCAAATTCGACAAAATCTCCAACAAAAATTTTTTGTTTTTGTTTTTTTAATACTTCTCGAATTTTGCACTCGTAAACTTCGCCTTTGAGGCTAATGTAGTAGAAATCGGAATGTATTTTGTAAATTTGACCTTTCAAATATTAACCTTTCGAAAATTTTTTTGCAAAAAAGAGCTTTTTTCTTTTATTATCCGCAAATTTTGAATTTTACCAAACAATAATACCTTAGTTTTGGATGATAATCAATCTAATTGTTAAGCAAATTTGAAAATCTGCTTGTTTATGATAATATTTAAAAATAAAATAGATAAAATATTACTTTATAGGAGCAATTTATGATATCAGTAAATGATTTGAAAACGGGATTGACATTGGAATTGGATAACGGACTTTGGTCTGTAATCGAGTTTTTGCACGTAAAACCGGGAAAAGGTGCAGCGTTTGTAAAAACAAAACTTAAAAAAATTGAAACGGGTCAAGTTGTTGAAAGAACATTCAGAGCCGGTGAAAAGGTTACAAAAGCAATGCTTGACAGACGTGATATGCAATACCTTTACAAAGAAGGTGCAGATTACGTGATGATGGATTCTGAATCTTATGAACAAATTTCAATAACAGAAGCTCAAATTGGGGATGGAATTAAATATTTAAAAGAAAATATGAATCTTTCAATTCTAACTCATGATGGAAAGATTATCGGCGTAGACCTTCCTTTCCAAGTTGAACTTGAAGTTGTAGATACTCCTCCTGCAGAAAAAGGAAACACTGCTCAAGGCGGTACAAAACGTGCGACTCTTGAAACAGGCGCAATCGTTAACGTTCCTTTCTTTATCTCAAACGGGGACAAAATCAGAGTTGATACAAGAACAAACGAATATTTAGACAGATGCTAGAAGAGGCTTGACTGTTTTGAAACTTTGAAATTTTTTTCGGGTTTGTTAAACGGTTGAACTTCTATAAATGAGGATGAAAAAATGATTGATAAAAATTACATTAAAGAACTGGCAGATTTGCTGGAAGAAAAAGAATTAACAGAAATTTTTGTAAAAGATGGCGAACAGGAAGTTATCTTGAGAAAAGAAGTTGAAGTTGTTGCAGCTCCTGCAGTGGCAGCGGCTCCGGTTGTATCGGCTCAGATTCCTGCAGCAAGCGGCGCAGAAGCTTTTGTTTGCACACCTATCGAGAAAAAGGGCAAACCTGTTACTTCTCCTATGGTTGGAACTTTCTACAAAGCTTCTTCACCAGATGCAAAACCTTTTGTTGAATTGGGTTCGGTTATCAAAGAAGGCGATGTTGTTTGTATTATAGAAGCAATGAAGCTGATGAATGAAATCGAAGCGGATGCAAGCGGTAAAGTCGTTGAAATTTGCGTTGAAGACGGCCAACCTGTAGAATTCGGCCAAGTTTTGATGTATGTAGAATAAAACCTTATTGGTTTGTGATTAAAAGCTGTTTGGTCTTTGTTTAGGCTAAGCAATTTATGAATTGACTATAAGCTAATAGTAAAGGTGATAATAAAACCAATAAGTGTGAGGATAAAAAGAGATGCGAGGGTTAAGTCGCATCAGGCGAGGGATAGGGCAAAAAGCCCCTCGTGCATAAATCGGGTAGGCCGATAAGTCAAAAAAGCTTGTAGCATACGAAAAAGCTTGTGGAGGCGACAACAAAACCAATAAGTGTGAGGATAAAAAGAGATGCGAGGGTTAAGTCGCATCAGGCGAGAGACAGGGCAAAAAGCCCCTCGTGCATAAATCGGGTAAGCCGATAAGTCAAAAAGCTTGTAGCATACGAAAAAGCTTGTGAAGGCGACAACAAAACCAATAAGTGTGAGGATAAAAAGAGATGCGAGGGTTAAGTCGCATCAGGCGAGAGACAGGGCAAAAAGCCCCTCGTGCATAAATCGGGTAGGCCGATAAGTCAAAAAGCTTGTAGCATACGAAAAAGCATGTGAAGGCGACAACAAAACCAATAAGTGTGAGGATATATAAGATGTTTAAGAAAGTATTAATTGCAAACCGTGGAGAGATTGCGGTAAGAGTAATAAGAGCGTGTAGAGAGTTAGGGATTCCTACGGTGGCTATATATTCACAGGCGGATGCGGATGCACTTCATGTGAGTTTGGCAACTGAGGCATATTGTATAGGCCCTGCTCAGAGTGCGAAGAGTTACTTAAGTATTCCTGCGATAATATCAACTGCACTTTTATGCGGTGCGGATGCAATTCACCCTGGTTATGGGTTTATGTCAGAAAGAGCTGATTTTGTTGATATTTGTGATGCGCATAAAATTAAGTTTATCGGGCCTACGGCTGATGCTATGAGAAAAATGGGAGACAAGGCTACAGCAAGAAAAACTATGACAGAAAACAATGTTCCTGTCACACCTGGAACGGGGATTGTCAAGAGTGTTGACGAAGTAAGGGCATTTGCACAAAAAGTAGGTTATCCTGTTATAATTAAGGCTACTGCAGGCGGCGGCGGCAAAGGAATGAGAATTGTCAGAAAAGATGATGAACTTGAATCAATGATGACAATGTGTCAGCAGGAAGCTAAAAACG
>JAEWYI010000091.1 GCA_023395735.1 Cyanobacteria bacterium OH_SFB_17 | reverse complement strand
ATTATACTTTCTGCGAAACTGTAAATCTTATGGTATAATGAGAACGAATAAAACCAGTAAGTGTGAGGATATAAAAAAGATGAAACAATCAGAGCGTTTAAGTAAAATTCCTCCGTATTTATTTGCGGAGATAGACAGAAAAATAGCTGAAGCAAGGGCAAAAGGCGTTGATATAATAAGTTTGGGAATAGGTGATCCTGATACTCCGACTATTCCGACAGTAGTTGAAGAGATGCACAACGCGATTGATAATCCTGCAAATCACGACTACCCTCCTTATGATGGAACAAAAGAGTTTAAATCTGCTGCTACAAGATGGATGAAATCACGTTTTGGTGTTGAGTTGGATGAAAACACTCAAATTCTTGCAAATATAGGTTCTAAAGAAGCGATTGCTCACGTGTTTTTTGCTTATGTAGATGCAGGAGACTACACGCTTGTGCCTGATCCTGGGTATCCTGTTTATAAAAACGCGACGATTTTTGCGGGCGGAATCCCTTATTCAATGCCTTTGACAGCAGAAAATGATTTTTTGCCTGATTTTGACAAAATCCCTGAAGATATTGCCAAAAAATCAAAACTTATGTTTTTAAACTATCCAAACAACCCGACAGGTGCGGTTTGCGATTTAGATTTTTTCAAAAAAGCAGTAGCTTTTTGTAAAAAATATGATATTTTATTGTGCCACGACCAAGCATATTGTGAAATGACCTATGACGGTTATGTTGCACCTTCTGTTTTACAGGTTGAAGGGGCGCAGGATGTTGCGATAGAATTTTTCTCTCATTCAAAATCTTATAACATGACTGGCTGGAGAGTAGGTTTTGTTGCCGGAAACAAGAGCGCAATCAAAGCATTGGGAACAATTAAAAATAACATTGACAGCGGAGTCTTTAAGGCAATTCAACAAGCTGCAGCAAAAGCTTTTGACGCTCCTCAAGAACAGATAGATGCTTTGAACAAAATGTACAAAGAAAGAAAAGATGTTATGGAAGAAGGCTTGAGAGAGCTTGGATGGGATGTTAAACCTTCCAGAGCGACTTTTTATCTATGGCTTCCTACACCGAAAGGCTTTACATCAGAAGAATTTGCGACTGTTATGTTGGAAAAAGCAGGCATTGTTGTTCCTCCAGGAAACGGCTATGGTGGTTGGGGCGAAGGATATTTTAGAATAGCTCTTACAAAAGATGTTGAAACAATTAAGAAAGCTCTTTTAAGAATGAAAGAGGCAGGAATTTCTTACAATATGGTTAAATAAATTTTTAAAAGCTAGCTGTGCTCTAAATGGACTCTGTGAGCTTTTTGCTTTTATTCAATGCACACAAAACAACGCGAAAAGGAGTTTTTATGACAAATATGATTTTCAAAAGAACAAGCGTAAGAAAATATACAGACGAAAAAATTTCCCCAGAGGAAATTGAGCTTTTAATGAAGGCTGCAATGGCTGCGCCATCAGGATGTAACGCTCAGCCGTGGGAATTTATTGTTATTCAGGATAGAAAAAATTTGTTGAAGATTACAGAAATCCATCCTTATTCTCATATGTTAAAAGAAGCGCCTTTGGCGATAGTTGTTTGTGCTGATTCGACAAGAGTTCCTTGCGCGGTTCCTGATATGCTTTTGTGGCCGCAAGACTGCTCGGCTGCGACAGAAAATATTATGCTACAAGCCGCTGAAATGGATTTAGGAACGGTTTGGATGGGCGTTTATCCAAAAGAAGAAATGATGTCAAAACTTCAAGAACTGTTTGAGCTACCGGAAAACATAAAACCTTTTTCAATAATTGCGGTGGGCCATCCTGCAGGCGAAGTTCGCCCAAAAGATAAGTTTAACCCTGCAAGAATTCACCATGAAAAATGGTAAAAGGGTTGGGTTTTACCGAGATAATAATCTTTTAATAATAGCCCTTATGTGTTATTATTAACTAAAAAAGGATGGGTCATGAAAGAATTTGAATTAAAAAATAATATTAAAACCGTATACAGACAAAATAAAAACACGCCAAGAGTCGCTTTAAGTTTGAATTTATCCATAAATGAACCTGAAAAAATTCCTGGAATTTATTCGCTTATGAGCAGGCTTCTTTTGCAAGGAACAACAACAAGAAATGCGGAAAAATTGGCACAAGAGCTTGATGAAAATGCAATAGAACTTTTTTGTGATATGAAACAGGATTATTTAAGATTCAGATTTTTGTGTCTCAACGAAGATGTTGAAAAAGCGCTTGAAATCCTTTCTGACATAATCAAAAACACAACTTTTGAAGAGTTTGAAAAAGAAAAAATTAAAATGCAGGGTGAAATAACAGCAGAGCTTGATTCTGCGAGAACAAAAGCGTTTGATAATTACTACAAAACAATTTTTAAAAACCATTTTTACGGCAATTCCTATACAAAAGTGCTTGAAAATCTTGAAAAAATCCAAAAAGAAGATGTAGTAAACGCATTCAAAGAGATTTTGGCCACGAGCAAAAAAATCCTTTCTTTTGTAGGTGATTTTGAGTTTGACTATGTTGAAGAAATTTTGAATAAAAATTTATCTGATATAAATGAATCTTATGAAAACGATTGTAAAATTGGAATTCCGGTGCTTGAAAAAGGGGAAAAAGTCGAAATTATCAAAAAAGATGCCCAACAGGCACAAATAATCAAAGGATGGTTAACCCCAACCTTCGACAGTGAAGATTATCCGACAATGGTGCTTTTAAACATAATTCTCGGCTCGGCAGGGCTTTCTTCAAGGCTGTTCTTGGAGTTGAGAGAGAAAAAAGGGCTGGCTTATCATGTCAGAAGCACTTATGAAACTAATAAGCAAAGCGCAAACTTTTTTATCTTTATCGCAACAGAACCCAAAAATGTGCAAATTTGCTTAGATGGTTTCGAAGCAGAAATTAAAAAATTAAAAGAAATAGATGTTTGTGAAACAGAGCTTGAAGATGCAAAAAATAACCTTTTCGGAAAACAGCAATTTGTAACAGAAACCAATTCCCAACAAGCAAACCAGCTTGCGCATTATGGCATTATGGGGCTCGGGTTTAATTTTCAAGACAAAGTTATTGAAAAAGTTAAGCAAGTTAAACCTTCCCAAATTAAAGATTGTGCGAATAAATATTTTAACGACAATTTTGTAATATCAATTTTAAGACCGGAGCTTTAGATACACAAATTAAGTTTTGAAATGTCAACATAGTCATTTTTTAACATTTCAAAAACGATTTTTAGCTCATGATAATATCCTGAATCTAAAAGCTCATAAAATCTTTTTGCGCAGTGAGGCGCGAGCGCACACGCTCGCGCCTCATTTAAATACAAACATTCAACAAATCTTGAAAAAAGTTCTGTCGGCTTTTCATAATATTTGTTTATTTTATTTATTCTTGCAGAAATTCTTGTGGCTTTGCGTTGCGCGGAGCGCAACTTTAAATAGGCCTGAAACGCCGTTGGCATATCAGGAAAATCAACTTCGATATTGTTAATCGAAAAGACCTCAATACGTCTTAAAAAGGGAGTCACAAATTTTACAGCGTCATATTTAAGCAAATATTTAGCCTTTGAGCGCTTAATGTATTTGTCAAATTCTTTAAATTTTTTTGAGCGCTGAAAATTCGGATAATATTTTTTAATCTCTTTGTCGTGCAGAAGAATTTTATCCTTGACTAATTTTCGATGAGATTTTAACTTGAGCGCAAGTGAGTTTTCATCTACATAATTTGTTATTCTTAAAAGTTCATCAAAAAAAACTTTTTTTTCAATTCCATCAATATTAAATATAACTTTTAAACTTCCGCCTGTTTTTGCGACATTAGATTCCATTTTATTGTGTATAAAATGCGCAAATTCATGCAAAAGCGTAGGAATAATTTTTTCTTCGGGTGTGTTTTTTGAAACATCAATTCTGTTCTTTAAAAAAAATCCCTGATGCCCTCGGGCCTTTGTATTTGTGTAAACCTCAATTCCAAGAGATTTGAAATATTTTATTAATTTTTTTTTCATAAATTTTAAATTATTGGCGCAGGCTTCGCCTGCCCCCTCATCAAATTATATTATACTCCAGTTATTCATTTGTTTCATGCGCAATCCATTTGAGATACATTTCATCAGCCTCAATGACTGGAAGAGCAATGACTTCAGGGACTGTGTATGAGTGGAGTTTTTGAATAACCCTGTTTACTTGGATAAAAAGATCTTTTCTTGTTTTAATCACAAGCATGGCTTCTTTTTCTTCAGTTAATTTTCCATCCCAAGAAAAAATTGACTCAAC
>JAEWYI010000067.1 GCA_023395735.1 Cyanobacteria bacterium OH_SFB_17 | reverse complement strand
TGATAAAATAAAATAAGCAAAACCATGCAAAAAGTGGAGAGGTGTCCGAGTGGCCGATGGTGCAATCTTGGAAAGATTGTGTGGGAGCAATTCCACCAGGGGTTCGAATCCCCTCCTCTCCTGTTTTAAGTCAAGCCACTGGAGACCAGTGGAATAAGATAAATCAAAAGCGCCCGTTGCACGGGCGCTTTTGGCATCTGGAAATAAAACAGAGACTTTAATTTCATCAATTTGTATGCATAATTTCGCTAATTTTTAACAAAAGTCTCCTTTTGATTTTTCGAGGTGGAGTTTTATTTTACTTTTTATATTAATATATAAATATATAAGGTCAAAAGTGGAACTACAATTATGAAAACAGTAAATTTAAAAAGCTTAATTAAAATATATGATAAAAATGGTGGCATTAATATTCCTTCAGCCTATATGAATTATTTAAGTAGCCCCGATTATAAATTAACAATACATGATGGTGAATTATCTTCATTGAAAAGCTTAATTTTAACTTTAGAAAATAATAATTCTGAATTGAATTTAAATCATTTTGATAATTTTTTTATTGGGTATAAAATACCACAAATAAATAAAGAATTTGACTTACTTAGAATAAGTAAATCAATGGTATTAAATATTGAATATAAGAGTGAATATACGGATTCTGTAAGGAACCAATTATATAAAAACAGGTATTATTTAAATTTTTTAAAGCCAGAGATAAAATTATTTACTTATATTGAAAATGAAAATAAACTTTATAAACTGAATGATGTTGACGAATTGATTGAGGCAGATTGTCAAGAACTAATTGAAATAATCAAAAAACAATGTAGTGAAAATATTGAGAAAGGAAATTTAAATGATTTATTTAAGCCAAGTAATTATTTAATATCCCCATTTACTAAAACCGAGGAATTTATAAAAGGAGAGTATTTTTTAACGCAAGAGCAAGAAGAAAAAGAGCGAGAACTTATAAATGATGTGAGTAATGGTGGTCGATATTTTATGTTTACAGGTCAAGCTGGTACTGGTAAAACATTATTAATGTACCATTTGGCTAAAAAATATAAAGAAGCAAGATGTGAAGTTGGATTTATACATGTTGGAAACTTACATAGCGGACATTATAAATTAAAAGAGCAATATGGATGGAATATTCAGCCAATAAAGGAATGGAAAAGTTTATTTAACGTTACACACCCCAGGGTTATAATTATTGACGAAATTCAGCGAGTAAAATCGAAATATAAATATCAGATTTTAGGAATAATTGAACAATGCAAAAATTTTGATATTATTTTAATCGTCGGAGGTGATAAAAAGCAAATATTGGCAAACGACGAAGGCGAAGTTATTGAACAAATAAATAATTCAGTAAAGTGGAAAAAATTCAACCTAAGAGGCAAAATTAGAACTAATAAAGAATTAGCAAATTTTATAATTGTTATGCTTGATTTAACTAGAAAACATCACATAGAGGTATCCAATCGGAATGTCAATATTGTTTATTTTGATACAATAAAAGAAGCTAGGCAATATATTGATGTAGAAAGTGATTATAAATATATTTCATACACTCCAAATACTGGTAACTATTCCCCAAAATGTGAGGCTCATTTGTATAATTTCTCTCAATCTGAAACATCTCATGGAGCTGTTGGTCAATAATATGAAAATGTTAGAGTTGTCTTAGATCGGCATTTCTATTATAATGAAGGGAGATTACAAGCATCCGGTATAACATATAATCCTTATTCCGTTCGAAAAATGCTTTTTCAGCAAATTACTAGAGCTATAAACAAATTAGAAATTGTAGTAGTAAATAATATAGACGTATTTAATAAATTAATAGAAATATTTGAATGATGAGCTTCTATTCAGGTAATTTTTGCCAATTCATAAAGTCTTTTCACCGTTATATTCGGAGATTGTTTTCCGTTTAAAACAGCTTCGATTATTTTAGGCGGAAGCAATCTTAGGTTCATTAATCTATAAGTGTAACTATTTTTTTGCTCTGGAGCCAACTTTTCTTCTTCCCAAAGTTTGTGATAATAGAAACCTTTTGTAATTGCCTGAATAAGTGTCAGATTATATTCAACTTCATTCCCGATTATTAATTTATTGCCGCGTTGAGGTGTTGCAATAAGTTTTGCCGTAGGGGTTAAGATTATTACATCTGTGGAATCTGCGTCAATTTTTATAATTAAATTATAAGCGAGAGCCTCTAGTGATTTTATTAAAATGCTTTTATTTATTATGATATCTATTTTATCCTTATACAGAGTAACTTTTTCAATAACTGTTCTTACAAATAAATTGTTAAATTCTGCATTTTCGATTGTAGATAGAATTTTATTTTGTTTTCTTATTGGAAAAGCTTCCAAATATTTTTGGATTTCATTTTTATCTTTAATAAATTTTATGATTTGAGATTTAACAAAAACTTCAATTTCAACTGCCGGAATTTTAGATAGAGTGCCTGCTTCGTGGTGCTTATTTTGAATAATAGCTTGGCTTATATAATAGCGATAAGTTTTATTATGCCGATTATTGCTATGACTTGGCGACATATAATTTCCGTTGCTGTCAAAGAGTTTGCCAGCGAGTAAAGATGAATGTTTTGATTTTATTGCATTATTTGCTTGCACAGTATTAAAATCTAATAGCTTCTGAACTTTTTCAAAAATTACTTCGTCTATTATACTTTCGTGTATTCCTTCATAGACATTTTCTTTATGCTCGATTTTTCCGATATAAACTTTATTCCTTAAAATTTTATTTAGATGCCCTTTGGAAAATACTTTTCCTGTTCTTGTATAAATTTTATTTTCTCTTAGGTGATTATGCAGTTGAGGGACGCTTTTAAATTCCAAATATTTTTCAAAAATCAGTCTAATTTTATTGGATTGTTCTGTATCCTCTTCAAGTTTTCCGTTTTGTTTAATATAACCAATTGGTGCTGCTCCGTGCATCCATAGTCCTTTTTTTCTTGATGCCGCAAATTTATCGCGGATTCTTTCGCCGGTGACTTCTCTTTCAAATTGGGCGAAAGATAAAAGTATATTCAAGGTTAACCGGCCCATAGAAGTTGTTGTATTAAATTGCTGAGTTATGGAAACAAACGAAGTTTCGTGCTTATCAAATAGCTCTACAATTTTTGAAAAATCCATCAGGGAGCGCGTGAGCCTATCAACCTTATAAACAACAACTATATCGATTTTATCATTTTCTATATCTGATAAAAGTTTTTTAAATGCAGGTCTTTCAATTGTTCCACCAGAAAAGCCTCCATCATTATATTCTTTGGGAACCAATACCCACCCTTCGTGCATTTGTGATTTGATGTAGGCTTCGCAGGCTTCTCTTTGGGCATCAAGGGAGTTAAAATCTTGCTCTAAGCCTTCTTCGGATGATTTTCTTGTATAAATTGCACAACGTATTTCTTTTTTCATTTGCACACTCCAAAAAAGCGCTTGCCGTTCCATTTTGTATTTGTAATTTCGTAGGCTAT
>JAEWYI010000009.1 GCA_023395735.1 Cyanobacteria bacterium OH_SFB_17 | reverse complement strand
TAATGGAACTTTTTTGTTTGGTTTTCGACCTATACTGTAAGGCTTTGGTTTTTTGGTGCGAATTATTTTGGACTAAAAAGGATGAAGAATCTTATTTGGAGTTAAGTATGGTTGATAAAATTGAGACATATCAGAGCTCTGTTATCCAGCATGGAAAACAAAGCGATAGAGTTTATTTGATGAAATTGAAAGAAGATAACTATTCTTCTGTTATTTCTTATGCGGAAAAACTTGCGCAGGATAATAATTATACCAAGATTGTGGCGAAAATTCCTGAGAATTTGAAGAATGTTTTTTTGTCAAAGGGCTACAAAAACGAGGCATTTGTCGAAAACTTTTTTTCCGGAGAAAAAAATCTTCATTTTATGAGCAAATTTTTTTCAAAACAAAGAGAATTAATTCAAAATAAGAATGAATTGAAAAACGTTCAGCAAAAATCAATTCTGAAAATCGAAAATAAATTTGTGTCAGATTCGCCAAATAATTTTGAAATAAGAAAGCTAGAAAATTCTGATATAAAAGCTATGATAGAGGTTTATAAGAAAGTTTTTTCGACTTATCCATTCCCGATTTTTGATGTTGAATATTTAAGAAAAACAATGGAGAAAAATATCCTTTATATAGGTGCTTTTAGTGTTGAAAAACTTGTCGCTCTTGCTTCTGCAGAAATGGATTTTGAGCATAAAAATGCTGAAATGACAGATTTTGCAACCCTTTTTGAATACAGAGGAAACAATTTATCTTTTTTATTGTTAAAAGAGTTAGAAAAAGAAATAAAAAAAATTGATATAATTACCTGCTATGCAACTGCTAGAGCAAATTCAATCCCAATGAATTTGACCTTTTCAAAATCAGGCTATATTTTTGGTGGAAGGCTGGTTAATAATACGGGAATTTGTGGTAATATAGAGACTATGAATGTTTGGTACAAAAATCTTTTTTAGTTCACAGGAGATATTTGCATGGAAAAAATCATTAGAAAATTAGAAGAAGAGCTTATTCAGGCGATGGTGTCTAGCGATGTTGAAAAACTTGATGAATTGATAGATGATTCACTTGTTTTTGTAAGTCCGGGAGGTTCCCTTGCAAGCAAAGAGATGGATATTGCTATGCACAGTCAAAAAGTTCAGGAAATGGAAGAGATTATCCCTGAAGATATGCAAATTCAAATTCACGGTGATATTGCTATAGTTACTGTGTTAACCCACATTAAAGGTCGGTACGGAGTTATGGATATAACAGGCGACTATAGGTATTTAAGAGTTTGGAAAAAGGTAAGTCCTATTAGTCAAAAATATAAAATAATCGCAGGTTCTGTAACCAAAGTTTCTTAACTCTGTTTATCCGCCACATACTTTGCAAGGAACGCCGCCTCTTTTGACTGCTTGTTGACGCTCAATTTTGATGCAGTTTTTTGTACATTTGGCTGCCCATTGGCAAGAAAAATTGTGAAACTTGTGAGTTTTTGTATTAAAAAAAACAGTTTCCGCAAAACATGCGCAAGATAACATTAAAAAAGTTAACAGCGTAATTAAAAACTTTTTCATATATAACTCCTATTTATAACAATTCTAGTAAACTAAAAAATAAATTCAATAGCTATAATTCTAAAGAATTATTTTATAGATAGTTTACATTGTTATGTTGAGAGCCGATAATGCGCCTGAAAAACCGTTATTGTTATAGTTTTCAATAAGCTTTTTAACTACAGAAGACGACAATTTTTCGAATCCGTTTTTAAGACTGTCAAAAAATTCGTTTCCATCTGAAGAATCACTTGTTTTAACTTTTTCGCTAAAATCACTGAAAGCTTGGCTTATTTCGTCTTTATCAAGCTGACTGTCGTTGTTTTTATCAAAGTTTTCGAAATTATCCATCAAGCTTTTAACCGCTTGTGACTGAATGCTTCCATCGTCGCCTGCAACCTGAGATAGTTCTTTATAAGATAAGCTGTTTGTTCCATCTTTATCAATAGAAGCAACTAAAGAATCTGCATTTTCAGAGTCTTCAGCCGAATCGTAGCTTTCGGCAAATTTATCCATCCATTTTTCCATTAATTCAGAAATTGTATCTTTGTTTGAGCTTGTGGATGAAGAATCAGAGCTTTCTTCTGCTTCGATAAAAAGCCCCGGAGGCGGACCCATCGGGTCCGATTTGATGTTAGAAACTTCTTTTGTCGAAAGTTGACCATCTCCGTTCGCATCAAGCTCGCTAAATTGAGAAGAAAGAGCATCTAAAAAAGCTGAGCTTCCATCTTTTGCATCTGTAGAAATAGATTCTAATTCATTTTTTGATAAACCTTGTATTCCGTCTGTGTCGGCTGAGCTCATCTTTTGAAGCAATTGAGCCATCATCTGTTGAAGCTCATCTGAATTTGCAATGCTTGATACCATTACTTTTTTCCTCTCCCAATTTTACTTTTTTATTATAAATCTTTTTTATTTGAAATTTATCCTCCATAAACTTTAAATAATTAAAAGCGCTGATTTGAAAAAATCAGCGCTTTTTTATTGGTTTTATTGGGGTTGATGTTTATATTAAACCTGCATTCATTGCCATAAGATCTTTGTGAAGATAGTCATATTGGTTGAAAGGGTTTATACCCATTTGATTGTTCATTCCAAAAGCGTTTGGATTAAATTGTGCTGAAGGGTTGAACATTCCTGTTTGTCTGTTTGCGTTGAATGCATAAGGGTTTCCTTGCATATTCATTTGACCTAGAGCAAATGGGTTGAATGTTGTTTGAGCCTGTGGTTGTTGTGTTTGTTGTTGAGTCATATATGGATTGAAATTGTTTGTTTGTGTTTGAGCAGCTGCTTGTTGTTGTTGATATTGTTGCATCAATTGAGCTTGTTGTTCTGGAGTTAGCCCGCCTTCTTGAGTTGCTGCTTTTTTAGTTGATTGTGGATGTGCTTGAGATTCTAATTCTGGTTGAGCTTTAGGCTGAGGTTGTGCTTCAGCTGCTTTTTCTTGTGCTTTTTCTGTGAAAGATTTTCCAACAACTTTTTCAGTTAGCCATCCGCCAATTACGCCACCAACGATTGCACCTACAAATGGGATAGGAATCAATACCTGACCAACAGACGCGCCTACTGCGAAACCTGCAAGTTTAGTGGCTTCCTTTCCTGTTTCAACTGTTCCTGCTACTGCTCCGCCTTTTGAAAATGCATTTATTATGTTTGGAATTGCAAATGCTGCAGCGATTAGGTTGCCAATCATAGGCATTCTTTTTGATAACGGTTTCAAATATTTAGAAAATTTGCCTAAAGAAGATAATTTTTTACCATATCTTGCTGTGTATCTTGAAAGCAATTCTGTATTTTTGCTTTGTCTTGCCATTTTTGTATTCAATTTTGAATAATCTTTTTTGATGCCTGTTAAAGATTTCCACATTCTTTTGAAAATGTTTTGACCCGCAGCTTTTTGCTCAGTAACTTTGCAAGCATCTTTTAATGCTCCACCGATAGTTGCATTAGGTGCTTTTAAAGCTTTTTCAAGCCCTTCTTGATAAACTGGGTCAAATGCTGCATACATTATGTGTTTAGCACCTGTTTTGCCGGTTTGCAAAAGAGATGAACCTAATGATCTGTTAAAAATTTGTATCGCCATATTTTTTCCCTACCAAAATTGAAATAAACCTTACCTTACTTAAATAAAGTTATTTGGGATTGAATAATTTACTAAATGGCGTTCTTTTGTAAAGTTATGTTAACAATCTTGTTGTTTAAGTCTTGTTTGAATATCCTCTAAAAGCTTTCTGTTTATAGACATTAGGTCTGCTAGAACTGCGATTAAAGAAATTTGTACGCCGGTTAAAATTAATATTGAAGAAAGAATCAGGGATTGTATGTGTCCTGCGCCTGAATTTGTTATGTAATAGTATAAAAATCTTGCGCCAAGAAGCAGACCGGGGATAAGAAAGAGAAGCCCAATGAGTGCAAAAAATCTAAACGGTCTGTATATAATAAACATTCTTAGCATTGTAAAAGATGAACGTTTAATGTAGTCAAAGATGTTTTTTATGAGTTTTGATTTTCTTAATTCTTCGTTTACTCTGATTGGAACAGATATAATTTCGAGTCCTTTTGCTTTGGCTTGGATTATTGTTTCAAGAGTGTAGGTGTAGTTGTCAAAAACATTTATTCTAAGCGCTGCATCTTTAGAAAAAGCTCTAAATCCGCTTGTAGCATCCTCAATTTTTGTTGAGCTTACGAGTCTCATGACTTTTGAGCCAAGTTTTTGAAGAAATTTTTTAATAAGTGAAAAGTGTGAAATATTTGATATAGGCCTTGCACCTATTACAATATCCGCTTTTTTTTCAAGAATCGGTTTTATGATGTTTTTGATATCATCTGCGCAATATTGGTTGTCGGCATCAGTATTTACAATTATGTCTGCACCAAGTTCAAGTGACTTTTTAAGCCCTTGAGAGAAGGCTTTAGCAAGTCCAAGGTTGTTTTGAAAGTTTACAAAGTTTTTGACTCCGTTTTTTTTAGCAATTTCAACCGTTTTGTCTGATGAGCCGTCGTTGATTATCAGAATTTCAATTTCATCAATTCCGTCAATCTGTTTTGGAAGCTCTCTTAGTGTTACTTCCAGCGTTTTTTCTTCGTTATAACAAGGTATTTGAATAACAAGTTTCATTTACTTTTTCCTTATTTATAATATAATTATATGGTAAATAAAAAAAATATGCGAGGTTAGGGTGAGAGGTTTAAAAGCAGACGAAAAATTTGTTCGTTTGTCTGTGCTGATTTTTATATTGCTGGCAGGTTTGTGCTTTAGACTTATTTTTATAAATAAGCCCGAAGGGCTTTGGAATGACGAATATGTAAGTTGGATGATTTCAAGTGTTCCTTTTGGCAAAGAATTTTTCAGACAAATTTCATATCAGTGCCACATGCCTTTTTATTATTTTTATTTAAAATTTTTCATGCTTTTTTCAGGAAGCGATTTGTTTTTAAGGCTTACGTCGGTTATTCCCGGTGTTTTGTCTATTATTGCAATGTATTTTGTCGGCAAAGAATTGGAAGATGAAAAGCTTGGAATTTTTTCCGCTGCTGTGTGTTCTTTTAGTTCTTTTTTAATCTATTTTTCGCAGGAAGTTAGATTTTATTCCGTTTTATTTTTATTTTCGGCTTTGACTCTTTTGTTTACGTTAAAATTTTTAAAAAAGCAAAATTTTCTTAACGGATTTTGGTTTATAATTTCGAATTCTTTGATTGTTCTGACTCATTCAATAGGTTTTGTTTTTGTATTTTTTAACTTGGCTTTTGTGAGTTATGAATTGAGTAAAAAGAGCGAAAGATATAAAAAAAATATTGGTTTCGCTTGGGTTTTGGTGTTGGTTTTAGCTCTTTTGAGCTTGCCTTTAGTTGTTAAAATGTTTACTATGCACCCTTATTCACAGTGGTGGAGCAGTTTTTCTTTTTCAAAGCTAATATTTTTGATTACTGATTATTTTTCACCATTTTTGACAAATATAGTAAGTGCGCCAAGTGATTTTTTGAAGTTTCTATCTTTTAAATTTATTTTGTGGGGAATTTTACCTTCTATAATTGCAGTTTTGGGAATAGTTAATGCTTTAAAATTAAAAAAAAGAGAAAATGTTGGAATATTTATCGTATCTATACTATATCTTACAGTTTTGACTTTGGCTTCCATGTTTGGCAAATTGGTTTTCTTGTCAAAATATGCGATAGAAGTTTATCCTGTACTGATTGTTTTAATGTGCTTTGGATTGTTGAAATTCGGAAAAGTTTGGAGAAGTATTCTAATTTTCGCCTTTTGTTTTTTGAATCTTTTTTACTTATTAAGTAACGAAAATTCGGCGCCAAGAATGCACAGAAGTGAAGGTCACAAGCTTGTTTCCGAACTTTTAAACAACGCAGGGTTAAAGAAAAACGATTTAATTATTCTTAATTATTATGATAAAGATAGATTTGAAAGATACTTTGATTTTAAAGATTACAAAGTTATTTCATTTAATAAAAATAATATATGGCAATTGTTAGGAATTGCCCCAAAAGCTGATTTTGATGTTAATAGCAAGTTTTTTGAACAAAATTTGGACAAAGAACTTAATTCGGTCGAGCAAAATCAAAAAGTTGCAATCGTAATTTTAAAAGACGTTGCAATATACTCTCCTGTGAAGTTAAACGCAATTTTTCAGGACGAGAGAGAGTACAAAAAAACACCTTTTTTCTTTGTTGCTTTTTCCTATCTTAGAAACAAAACTTTGGATGTGTGTTTACAAAAGTTTTCGATTTTAAGAGTAGAGCAAAAAGGAAGTTGGTTAGTAATCACATTTAGTAATAATCGATAAAACAGCGCATAGCGTATATTTTACACTTGTTAATATTTCTTCATAGTTGAATTTAGAATAGCAATTGTTGGTTTAAAAAAAACTTTATAAAAAGGTAAGGTTATTACTTTCGTGGTGGGAGTAATTTAGAAAGTGAATTTATATGTTGGTTAGTAAAGTAAATTCAACTAAAACTGTAACAAAAGCCGTTGTTGAGGCGGTTAACCCTCGCAAGTGGGCTAATATTGCCATGGAAGAAAAAGTATTAAATGATGAAATGCTTAAAAACAGTCCAAAAGCTGTTAAATTTTTAGACAAGGCAAAAAATTTCGTAGGAGAGGTTCCTAATATTTTAATCAATGCCGTTGGTACAGGACTTGTGGCTCCTGTATTTATTAAGCATAACTTTTTATCAAAAGCGGATGATGACACAAGAACTTATTCTGCATGGAGACAACCTGTTTCTGCTGTTTTGGCAGTTTTGACTCAAGCAGGTCTTGTTATTCCGTTCAATAAAGTTATTAATAAAATGACAAACAGCGGTGAATTTAAAGAAGGAAATTGCAATAAAAAAGCATATCAGGATTTAGACTATATTGAAAAACAGATTAAGAAAGAAAATAAAAATTTAACAAAAGAAGAAGTTAAAAAATTAGCAAAAGAAAAACAATTTACACAGCTTCAAGACATCATCGAAGAATTGTATACAAAAGATAATATTTCCTACAAAGGCAAAAATGGAATCGTAAATCTTGATAAAAAAGAGCTTTCAGAAATGATGGAAAAAACCGTAGACAAAATGGGAGAACACATCAAGGAAGGTTCTAAAGAAGCAAAAGTTCTTGCAGAGATGAAAGAAGCCATCAAGAACAAAAAATCAATGAAAGAGATTTATAAAATATCACAAAAAATTGGCGGTCAGCAAGAAGGTAAATTTGTTTATGACGTTGCTCAAAAATATATTTCAAATGTCGAAGCAAGCATAAAAGGCTCAAAACAACTTACAGGATTGTTAGTCAGCTTGGCTATATTGCCTGTTACTTGCTCATTATTGAATTGGGTTTATCCAAAATTCATGGATGCTTTCTTCCCTGAATTATCATCAAAAAAACCAAAACCAAAGACCCCTGATACGTTTGAAAAGTCAACACAGCAAGTAAAGGAGGATAAATAATGAATATCTCCTCAATTACAAGCAAAGTTGTAGAATACGGAATTAAAAAACCTGTTAACGCATTAAACAGTTCAAGCTTGGCAAAAAGAGTTTGTACAGAATACAAAAAAGATAATGCTAAATTTATAGGAAGCTTGGCAATCGCATCAATAGCGTTGAAAGATGGCTTGGGATGCGTAATGTATGTTAATCAAAGTTTAAACAATAAAAAGATTCCTGAAGATAAAAGAAAATTCGTTGCGGCTCTTGATTTGACAAACGGCGGATTGATGATTCTTTCTCAAATCTTGATGTACAAGACAATTTCAAGCAAAAAATGTCAAGAAGTTATGTTTAACAAAGTGTTTGGCAAATTATTCAATGCAAAAGCTGCCGAAAAATTAAAAGCAGTAATTAAACCTAAAAACGAAAAACATTTTGACGAAATCTTTAACGGTAAATTCAAGAGTAAAATAACAGGCTTCTTTGGAATTTTTACAAGCCTTGTTGCATCTACAATTATCGCAAAAAGAGTATTGGTTCCATTCGTTGCAACTCCTCTTGCTGACAAAGCAAAAGGTCTGTTGGGCAAAAGTGACGAAAAAAAAGCTGAGGAGCCAAAAGCAGAAGAATCAAAAGAAAAATAAAAATTTCCACACAACGAGACCAATGTACAGGTCTCAAAATACAAGGCGCCGAATTTTTTAAACGAGGCGCCTTGTATTTATTTTTTGTGATATCATTGAATAAGAAGATAAAATAGGGCGGATTTTTTAAATTATAAAGCTGCCATAAGAGTTTTTATAAGATAAGGATATTAAAATGACTGTTAAAATTGAAGATTTACCTACTGTTTACGATGCGAAAGCAACCGAGGAAGAAATATATAAATTTTGGGAAGAGGGAGAATATTTCAAGGCTGATAACAAAAGCCAAAAACCTCCTTATTCAATTGTGATTCCGCCTCCAAACGTTACAGGGGTTCTTCACATGGGGCACGCTTTGGATGGAACCTTACAAGATATTTTAACAAGATATCACAGAATGTCGGGTTATGAAGCTCTTTGGCTTCCCGGAACCGACCACGCAGGTATTGCAACACAAAATGTTGTCGAAAAAAAACTTAGAGAAGAAGGCACAAACAGGCATGAATTGGGAAGAGAAAAATTTCTTGAGCAAACTTGGGATTGGGCTAATGAGCATCGTTCTGCAATTTTGAACCAATTTAAGCGCTTAGGGGCTTCGTTTGACAGATCAAGAGAACGTTTTACTTTTGATGATGGCTGTTCAAATGCGGTTAAAGAAGTTTTTATAAAATTATACGAAAAAGGATTGATATACAAAGGCGCATACATTGTAAACTGGTGCCCAAGATGCCAGAGCGCAATTTCTGATGTAGAGACAGAATATGCGACAGAAGACGGTCATTTGTGGGAAATTTCTTACCCATTTTCTGATGGTCCTGGTGCTATTGTTATTGCTACTACAAGACCTGAAACTATGTTTGGTGATGTTGCGATTGCTGTAAATCCTGATGATTTCAAATATAAAGATTTAATCGGCAGAACGGTTTCAATGCCTTTAACAGGAAGAAAAATTCCTATTATCGCAGATGATTATGTCGATAAACACTTCGGTACAGGTGCATTAAAAATTACACCAGCTCATGATCCAAACGATTTTGAAGTAGGTAAGCGTCATAACCTTAAACCTATTTGGGTAATTGATGAAGAAGGCAAAATGATATCTTGTCCTGAAGTTCCACCCGAAATTCAAGAGTTGACAAGAGAAGAAGCTAGAGTTAAAACCGTTGAGATGCTTGAAAAACAGCAGGCTTTGGTTAAAATTACAGCACACGTTCATAACGTAGGAAAATGTCAACGTTGCGGTACAACAATAGAGCCGCTTCTTTCTGAACAATGGTTTGTTAAGATGGAACCTTTGGCTAAAGCTGCCATTGAGGCGGTAAAAGATGGAAGAATTAAATTTGTTCCTGAGCGTTGGGAGAAAAATTATCTTGGATGGATGGAAAATATACGTGATTGGTGTATTTCAAGACAGCTTTGGTGGGGGCATCAAATTCCTGCATACTATCACAACCAAACAGGTGAGATGGTTGTTGCAAAAGAAAATCCTGATCCTCAAAATTATACTCAAGACTCTGATGTTTTGGATACTTGGTTTTCTTCAGGCTTGTGGCCGTTTTCAACTATGGGATTCCCAAATACAGAATCAGAAGATTTCAAAAAATTCTATCCGACAAGCGTTTTGGTAACAGGTTTTGACATAATCTTTTTCTGGGTAGCAAGAATGATTACTATGGGGCTTGAATTTACAGGAAAAGCTCCGTTTTCTACTGTTTACATTCACGGATTGATTAGAGATGAAAAAGGGCAAAAAATGTCCAAATCCAAAGGAAATACGATTGATCCCGTAGAAATTATCGACAAATACGGCTGCGATGCTTTGAGATTTACAATGACATCTCTTTGTACTTACGGTGGACAAGATATCAAAGTCAGCGATGAAAGATTTGAATATGGTAGAAATTTTGCTAACAAAATCTGGAACGCTTCAAGATTTGTGCTTATGAACCTTGAAGGGGTTGATGATAAAGGAATCGATTTTGACAATTTGACACTCGCGGACAAGTGGATTTTGGATGGGTTGAATAATACAGCAAAAGAAATTAATGATAATATTAAAAATTACAGAATCGGTGAAACTGCACATATTCTTTATGATTTCTTCTGGAATTCATACTGTGATTGGTATGTTGAAATAGCTAAAATTCAATTGCAAGATGAAAGCATTAAATTGAATACTCAAAGAGTTTTGAAATATGTTTTGGATAGAACTCTAAGACTGTTGCATCCGATAATGCCGCATATTACAGAAAAAGTTTATTC
>JAEWYI010000017.1 GCA_023395735.1 Cyanobacteria bacterium OH_SFB_17 | reverse complement strand
AAAAAACAAAATTTTAAAGGTCTTTTTAATGTGAAAAATCAATAAAAACATGTTACGAATTATAAAAATATTTAAAAAACATGGCATGAATAATATTCACGACACTTTAAACAAAAGAAAGGAAATTTCTATGAAAAATATTCGACGACGCACAACTGAAAAGGCGAATGCCCCCATCGTCAGATTAATGAATTTAATTTGGGGTCTGTGATTCAGATAAGTGCAGGCGAATAGCGCCCGAGAAGGAACAAAATGATAGGCATAACAAGTACAAAAATATTTTCTACACTAGGAAGCAATAGCTCTCTTATACCCCTTGGAATTAAAGATGTTGCAAACACCGCAGGCATGACGGCGGGTTCTTATGTAACAGGAAATTCTGTTGAAGGCAAAGACAGATTTATGGATGAATTTGGTACTCAAATCATCTGGCTTATGGGTATTCCAGTTTTCAAAAAAATTATTGACAAAACCGTTTATAAAGCAGCGAAATTTAATCCGGATATTGATGTCAGAATTTTAAAGAACAAAGACATTTTTCAAAAAGCGAAAGAACATGCAGCCCCCGAATTGCAAGATGCATTTGATAAGGTTTTAAAACACGAAAAAACATTTAAAGGCCTTGCGGTAGCAAAATTTGCAGCGGCAACAGCGCTTACTTTAGCTTCTTATTCTGCGTTGACAATTTTCAGACACAAGCAAACAGAAAAGGCAATTGTAGAAGAATTTAAAAAAGAACACGCGGAAAAAATAAAAAAAGCGCAAGAGCAAAAACAAGAATCAGGGCAAAAACCAAGCTTCGGTATGAATTTAGAGCCTTTAAAACAGTTTATGTTTGATCCTGTAAAAAATACCATGATAATTGACGGCGGAATCACAACAGAAAGACTTGCCGAGTCTAGAAATCCTCAAGATTTTGTTGGATATGTAGTAAAAGAAGGCGGATTCTGGGCAAGTATGTATTTCTTGGGGCCTTGGGTTCAAAACAAAATCGAACAAAATTCTGCAAAGAAGAATAAGCCAATCGATTTGGATATAAGAATTTTGCAAGATGAAGAATTCCAACAAGCAATTAAAAATAAAACAATAGAGACTGATTTGAAAGAATTCTCGACAAACGTAAAAGATGTCGAGCTTTATGATTCTCTTTTTGATAAATCAGATAATTTGGTAGTTAAAATGGCTAAAAAAGCAGAAATCATATCTGTTTTGGATGAAAAAAACACTATTGATTCTACTAAATTTATTGATCTTGACCAAATTAGAGGAACAAAAAAACAAATAGGGATAAAACAAAAAATTGAAAATTTCTATAAAGCGGCTCATTCACCGGAAAATGGCGATATTGATAAATTTATATCAAAAGCTATAAATACAAAAAGATGGTCGATTATAAAAAATATGGCGGCCTCAATCGGCGCTCTTGGTTTGATTGTACCAGGAATAATCGTCGCAATGAGATATATGGATAAAGGAAACAAAGAGTTTCAGGTTAAAAAAGAAATCCATGAAAAATTGAAAAAAGAGCATAATTTGGCTTAGTTTAAAAAAGTTTTGGTTTAAACCGAGCAAAGTTCAAAATTTTCAAGTCTTTTTAGCAATGTGAAGATTCTATTTTCATTTAAAGGAGAGTTGAAAACTTTTGCACAGTATTCAATCCACAATATTTCAAAAATCATAGCTTTTTTGATGGCTTCAGAAGGTTTGTATTGAAGAGTGTTTTTGGCATCAAAAATCACTTTTCTTGTTTCAAACCTGTGTATATTTTCTATTCCTAAGCTTTTAAGAAAATCAAGAGATTCGTTAGAGATTCCGCCTCCAACAATGAGATTTTTGTTGTATAGTTTGCACAATTTGGAAATGTCTTCTACCATTGAGAAAATATAGCTTCCGTTCACATCTTTCCCGCAAAGTCCCAAAGAATGTGCCAAATCGCATTTTCCGACGACAATTCCTGACAAAAAGTTGGAGTCTTCTGAATTGAAAATATGTTCTAAATTGTTTACGCCTGTGATTGTTTCAATATTGACGAAAAGCTCAGGTATTTTTTCTCCATAAGTTTCTTTGACTTTAGAAACGAATTTTTTAGCGGCATAAGGGGATTCTATCATAGGAGCGACAATTGTATTTGAGTACAATTTGTTGCAGAAATTTATATCGTTTAGCGCTCCGCATCCGCCTATTTTTATGGTCAAATCCAGGTTGCAGTCATCTGCAAATTTTTTCAACAGCTGAACTTCTTCAAAAGTCGAACCTTCATCTTCAAATTCAGCTTTGAGGCTTATTGCATCAAAGTCTGTTTTCAATTCAGTCAAAATATTTTTAATTTTTAATTCTGTATTTTCCATGACAAATTCCTTGAATTAATTATATCATCAAAATTCTTTAAGTAAAAAAACGGACTTTAATTTTTTAAGAAATAATTCATAATAAAAAAGAGGAAAAAAGGAGGAGAGCAAAATGCCATTTACAATTGATACAGAATCACTTTTGATAAGAGGAAGAAGAGGCGACACGGCTTCTTTTACACTAAATTTTGAACAAGAAATATCTCAATATACAGTCAGTTTTTTTGTGAAAAAAAATGTCGGTGATGAAGAAGCGATTATTCAAAAAAATTACGAAAAACCTCAAGGCAGAAGTTTGATAATAAATTTGACATCAGAAGATACGAAGAAATTGTTTGCACAACCAAATTCTTATTCAACCTATAATTGGGGACTAAAGGTAGGGATAGGCAATGAATTTGTGCAAACATTAATCCCGCAAAATTTTGATTCAGCGCCAAAAATGTATATATATCCAGAAGTTGGAGGAGTTTAAAAATGGAAGAAATAACTGTCGGACAAGAAATTAATCCGGATTCAGGAGTGCTTAATTTTTTGAAGCAGCCTTCGCTTGAAGACACCCCTTCTGTGGATTATTATTCTCCTGAACTTTATCCAAACAATTCTGATTTAGCCATTTCAATCCACAATACCAAAATCGATGCCCATCAAGATAAATTTTTAAAGCTAGAAGAGAACACAAACGTAGAATTAGCTAAAAAAGTTAACGCTGAAGACGGAAAAGGCTTGTCAGAAAACGATTTTACTACTGATTTAAAGACTTTTTACGATGGAGCCTGCGCTAATAGCCATATCCACGAGAACAAAAATCTTTTGGATTCATTTTTAGATTCAGGAATCGGAGATAAATTTTTATCTGATGACGGGCAATATAAACTAATCGATGTAAATAGTTTTACAAACAAGGACTTGCAAAATGTAACTGCAAACGCTAAAGCAAATTTAAATTTAGCAGGGGTCAGAACTGTTGTAGAAACTTATGTAAACGGAACATATTGGTATAGAAAATATTCAGATGGTTGGATAGAGCAAGGCGGAAGCACGACTTTTCCAAACAATTTTGCAGCGCAGAATTTAGTGATTCCTTTTAAAAATACAAATTACAACATTTTTGTACAATATATCGGAGAGAGCAATACAACATTCGGAGGCGCTGTCGGTGTCGTAATAAGAGCGTATACCGCAACTCAGTTTTTAAGAGCAATGTATGGAGCGTCTACAAATCCCCCAGGATTGTGGCATGCTTGCGGGTATTAAGAAAGGACAACCAAATGGAAAATATATTAAAAAAACCTTATACAAATGAAGAATATGCAGATTTTGCCATAGGCGCAAATTCTAAAGGGCAAAGATTGGAATTTTTTAATGAAAATGTTTTTGCCCTCTATGATTATGAAGAGATAAAAAACGGTCAAATAGAAGACTTATCTCAAACAGAGGAATATAAACTAAAAATAGAAGGACTTCAAAAAGAAGAGCAGAGACAAGAGATTCAAAAAAAGATTGATGCTCTTGATTTTAAAAGCATCAGGGCGACGAGAGAAGGGGGCATAAAGGATGTTGAAACAGGAAAGACCTGGGTTGAATATTACATTGAAGAAATAGCGCTTTTAAGAGAGCAGTTGGCTTCTTTGTAGTGTTTTATTTCCTGTTATTAAAAAATATCAAATTTTTCCTGTTGATTTTTTCAGGGAAATTTGGTATTTTTTTTCAAATAAAATTTTGATTTGACTCTTGTTGCCAAACCCTTATAATTTATGCTAAAATGAATTATTGGCAATAAAAAGTGGGTTAGTTGATGAGAGATTTTATAGAAGATTATTTTAATCGTTTAAAAAGCACTGTAGACAATATGGACAGAGAAGAAATTGAAAAATTTGTTCATCTTTTGCTTAAAGCAGAAAAAAATGAACAAACGATTTTTACTATGGGAAACGGCGGCTCAGGCTCTACTGCCAGCCATTTTATCGGAGATATTGCAAAAGGAATTAAGGGTAAAAACTTTAAAGTTATTTGTTTAAACGACAGCTTTCCTATATTGATGGCTTATGCAAACGATATGAGCTATGATGACATATTTGTCGAGCAATTGAAGCCTTTTTTCAAAAAAGGTGACGTTGTTATCGGGTTTTCGACAAGCGGAAATTCCAGAAACATTATAAAAGCCATTGAGTTTGCAAACGAAAACGGTGGGGAAACTGTTGGATTTACAGGTTATGATGGCGGGAAATTAAAACAAATCGCGAAATATTCTATTAACGCAAATATAAATGAAGTTCAGGTTTCTGAAGATGTTCATTTGGCGGTTGTTCATATGATTATGCAGTTTATTAACAAGCAGGATAAGGATAATGGTGTTTTTTAAAAATAAAATCAAACGGTTTTTAAAAAAAGTTGAGACAGAGACAGAAATTTTTCAAAAGAGACAATCGGACAAAAAAAAATATGAAATAATCAAAAATGTTCCTGAAAATTTTGATTTTCCAAAAGTTGAAAAAGCTCCTTTGGTTTCTGTAATAATACCTGTTTTTAACCAATATAAACATACCAAAAGGTGTCTTTATTCGGTTTTAAAAAATACAAAAAATATTGATTACGAGATCGTTCTGGCAGATGATTGTTCCACAGATGAAACAATTAAAATTCAAGAAAAAATAAAAAATATCAAAGTTGTTAAAACTGATAAAAATTCAGGGTTTTTAAAAAATTGCAATAATGCTTCAAAGCGTGCAAAAGGAAAGTATTTGTGGTTTTTGAACAACGACACACAAGTTGAAGAAGGTGCATTATCTTATTTGTTAAAAATTTTCGAAGACAAAGAAGATGCAGTTGCAGTGGGTTCAAAGTTGATTTTTCCTGACAAAAAACTTCAAGAGGCGGGTTGTGTTATTTTTAAAAATGGTTGTGGCCTAAATTACGGGAGGGGAGGCAGTCCTTTTTCTTTTGATTATAATTATTTAAAAGAGGTCGACTACTGTTCAGGCGCCAGCCTTTTGGTGGAAAAGGATTTGTTTTTGTCTTTGAATGGTTTCGATGAGAGATTTTCTCCTGCTTATTATGAAGAAACGGATTTGTGTTTCAGGCTAAAAGAATTTGGGAAGGTTTATTATCAGCCAAAATCAGAGGTAATTCATTTTGAAAAAACTTCGATGAAAAATGATAATCTTGCGTTAATAAACAAAAACAGACAAAAATTTGTTGAAAAATGGCAAAAAGAGCTTTCAAGCCAATCAACGCCGGAAGATATTTTTAGGGCAAAAGATGGAAGCCAAAATAGAAAAACTTTGCTGTTTGTGGATGACGGGATTTTGAGATACGACAACAATTGCGGAAACAGGTCGTCTTTGCAGTATTTGAAATTGTTTAAAGATTTAGAGTTTAACGTTAAATTTTTAGCTATAGATTATGTTTCTACGTTAAAAGATAAAAAATACGAGGATGCAATTGCTGAACTAGGTGTAGAAATAATAGATTCAGATGAAAAAAAACTGAAGAAATGGGTAAAAAATTATGCAAAAAATATTGACTATGTTTTTGTAAATCGACCTGTAGTTTGGCAAAATTTACCTGATTTTAAATCATTTAACCCCAAAATTAAGGTTTTGTATCAGGGGCACGATATCCATTATTTAAGAGAAAAAAGGGCTTATGAAATTTCAGGCGATAATAAACATCTGAAAATAAGTAATCAAATAAAAGCAGTGGAAGAAAAAATTTGGCAAGAAGCGGATTTTATTTATTATTTTTCTAAAGAAGAAATTGATAAAGTAAAACTTTTTAACAAAAATGCCAAAGCCGAAGTTTTGCCTTTATACCTTTTGGATAATAATAAAACAGCGGATTACAATCCAACAGAGTGTTCTGGGATAATTTTTGTCGGTGGTTTTTCTCATTTTCCAAACGAAGATGCTGCGCTTTGGTTTTGTAAAAATATTTTCCCAAAAGTTTTAAAAAAAATTCCTGAGATGAAACTTTATCTTGTGGGGAGCAATCCTTCAGAAAAAATTCTTTCTCTAAAAAGTGAAAACATTGTGGTGGCTGGCTTTGTTGAGGATGAAAAATTACAGGAGTTGAACAAAAAAATTAAATTATCTGTTGTCCCGTTGAGATTTGGAGCAGGTGTCAAGGGTAAAATAATTGAGGCGCTTTATGAAAAAATCCCTGTAATCACAACCAAAATAGGGGCAGAGGGGATTGATTCAGGAGGAGAGGTTCTTGTTATAGCTGATGAAGAGCAGGATTTTGCACAAAAATTAATCGATTTGTATTTAGATGATGAAAAATTGAAAGAAATTTCTCAAAAAACAGAAGATTTAATTAGAACCAATTTTTCAAAAGAAAAAGCTATTGAAGTTTTTAGAAAACAAGGAATATTATGATAAAGATTAATTCAATAAAATGTAAAAATATGGATTTTATTGTATAATTTTGTTAAAGCGGAGATGAAAAATGCCTTTTGAATTTGAAAAAACTAAGATAGACGGATTGATTATAGTTAAGCCAAAAGCTTTTGGTGATAATCGAGGATTTTTTATGGAAAGTTATAAAAAATCTGAGTTTGTAAAAGGCGGTATAGATTGCGAATTTGTACAGGACAATCATTCAAAATCTACAAAAAATGTTTTGCGCGGACTCCATTATCAGGCAACTCCATATCAGCAGGCAAAACTTGTCAGATGTGTGCGCGGCAAAATATTTGATGTTGCTGTTGATTTAAGACAAAATTCAATTACTTTCGGACAATGGGTTAAAGTTGAGCTTTCAGAAGAAAATAAGCACATGCTTTTTATTCCAGAGGGCTTTGCACACGGCTTTGTCGTTTTATCAGAAGAGGCTGAGCTTTTGTACAAAACCAACACTGAATACGCACCGCAAGCCGACAGAGGGCTTTTGTGGTGTGATAAAACTGTAAACGTAGATTGGGGCGTGGATGACCCGATTTTAAGCGAAAAAGATAAAATTCAACCAAGTTTAGACGAAATAAATAAAAAGGAATTATTATGAGTAAAAAAATTCTTGTAACAGGCGGAGCGGGCTTTATAGGAAGCTGTTTTGTAAGGCATATGCTAAAAAAATATTCAGATTATAAAATTATCAACCTGGATGCGCTCACTTATGCAGGAAATATTGAAAATTTAAAAGATATAGATTCAAATTCTAATTATACTTTTGTGCATGGAAATATTTGTGACAAAAATCTTGTGAGAGATTTGGTTTCGCAGGTAGATTTTGTGGTTAATTTTGCCGCAGAAAGCCACGTTGACAGAAGTATTACCGGACCTGAAATTTTTATCGAAACGAATGTGCAGGGTACTTTGAATCTTCTTCAGGCAAGTAAAGAACTTGGAATTGAAAAATTCCTTCAGGTTTCTACAGACGAAGTTTATGGCTCTTTGGGGCAAACAGGATATTTTTATGAAACAACTCCAATTCAGCCTAATTCGCCTTATTCAGCATCAAAAGCGAGTGCAGATTTGCTTGTGAGAGCGTATTTCGAAACCTACAAGCTTCCTGTTTTGAACACAAGATGTTCAAATAATTACGGACCTTATCAGTATCCTGAAAAACTTATTCCGTTTTTTATCTCGAAACTTTTAAAAGGAGAAAAAGTTCCTGTATACGGTGACGGTCTGAATGTTCGTGATTGGTTATATGTTTATGACCATTGCGAGGCAATTGATGTGGTGCTTCATAAAGGAAAAATCGGTGAAGTTTACAATATCGGCGGACACAATGAAAAAACAAATATGGAAATAACAAAGCTCATTCTTGAGGCAATGGGAAAAGACGAAAGTTCTATCGAATATGTTCAAGACAGGCTCGGGCATGACAAACGTTATGCTATAGATAATACAAAAATTCAAACCGAACTTGGGTGGCAGCCGTCTTTGACTTTTGAAGAAGGAATCAAAATAACTATAGACTGGTATTTGAAAAACCAAGATTGGATGGAGCAGGTTGCAAACAAACAACATGCTATGCAATCAAAATAAGAGGTAAAAATGAAAATTTTAGTAACAGGGGCAAACGGAATGTTCGGGCAAGATTTGTGTCCGATTTTGGAAGATGAAGGTTTTGAGGTTGTAGAAACCGATGCTGACACGCTTGATATAGTTGATATAAATCAGGTCAAAGAAATTTTGGACAGAGAAAACCCTGACGCGGTGATACATTGTGCAGCTTATACAAATGTAGATAAAGCAGAAGAAGAACCCGAAAAAGCTGCTTTAATAAATGCAAAAGGGAGTGAAAATGTTGCTAAAATTTGTGGTGAAAAAGATATTTTAATGGTTTATATCTCGACGGATTATGTCTTTGACGGAGAAAAAAAAGAAAAATATTTGCCTGATGATGAAACAAATCCGCATTCGGTTTACGGAAAAACAAAGCTGGAAGGCGAAAAGGCTGTTCAAAAATACTGTAAAAAATTCTACATAGCAAGAACAAGCTGGCTTTACGGCCATCATGGCAAAAATTTTGTTGAAACAATGATATCTCTTGCTGAAAAAGAAGAATTAAAAGTCGTAGACGATCAAATCGGTTGCCCAACCTGGACTGTTGAGCTTGCAAACGGGATTGTAAAATTAATTGACGATGAGACAGATTATGGAATTTATCATGTTTGCGGTTTTGGAGAAACTTCGTGGTATAATTTTGCAAAAGAAATTTTTTCTCAAATCGGTTTGAAAGTAAACTTGAAGCCGTGTTCGACAAAAGATTTCGCAAGACCTGCAAAAAGACCGAAGCATAGCGCAATGGACAACAATAAAATTTGCAGGAAATGGCAAACAGCATTGAGTGATTATTTGGAGTTAAGAGTATTATAGAAAGGATAATATAATGAAGGGAATTGTTTTATCAGGTGGCGCGGGAACAAGATTGTATCCATCTACAATGGCGGTTTCAAAGCAACTTTTGCCGGTTTATGACAAACCAATGATTTATTATCCGATTTCTGTCTTAATGCTTGCTGGAATAAAAGATATTTTAATAATTTCGACTCCACAAGATCTTCCGAATTTTAAAAAGCTTTTAGGCACAGGAGAACAATTTGGAATTAATTTTTCTTACGTTGAGCAGCCAAAACCGGAAGGTTTGGCTCAGGCTTTTATTTTAGGAGAAGAATTTATCGGCAATGACAGTGTAAGCCTTGTTTTGGGTGATAATATTTTCTTTGGACAAAGTTTTTCCAGAATGCTTTCTTCAGTTGTGAAACGTACAGAAGAAATTTCCGGTGCGACGGTTTTTGGATATGAGGTCAAAGATCCTCAAAGATTTGGAGTTGTAGAATTTGATAGAGACGGCAAAGTTTTGTCTTTGGAAGAAAAACCGCAAGAGCCTAAATCTAATTATGCTGTGACCGGATTATATTTTTATGACAATAAAGTTGTTGAATATGCAAAAAATCTTAAACCTTCCAAACGAGGCGAACTTGAGATAACTGATTTAAATAATATTTATTTGAAAAATCATAATTTGAATGTTGAGCTTTTGGGAAGAGGTTTTGCTTGGCTAGATACAGGAACTCATGATTCCCTGATGCGTGCAAGCCAATATGTACAGTCAATTGAGCTAAACCAAGGGATTAAAATCGCTTGTTTAGAAGAAGTTGCATATAGAATGGGATTTATTTCAAAAGATAAATTGAAAGAAATCGCAAGTAAGTATAACAAAAATGAATATTTTGATTATGTAAAAAATCTTGTCTAACTTTTTAAAGACAAAAATTTATTTTACGCACTCAACTCCGCTGACTTCCCACTTTCCGCAAGTGCTTCCCCAGCGTGCAATAATGTTGCCTTTAATATCTTTAATTTTTTCGACGTGATGCTGTTTTTCATCCCCTTCAACGATAGTTACGATTTCGCAATTGTTTGAACAGTCACTGCATTCGCAAGTGACAGAATTAAAGTGCATTTCACCTACTGCCCAGCCTCTAAAAGTTGTTGGTTTTTGGGTGTATTGATGATTTTCCATCGCAAGCAAAGCGGCGCCGATGGCGCCCATCGTCTGGTGGTTTTCAGGAACAACAATTTTTGTTCCCAAAGCTTCTTCAAAAGCTTTTACCATACCTACGTTTGTCGCAACACCACCTTGGAAAGACACAGTAGCTAAGAGTTCTTTTCCAAGAGCCAAGTTGCTCAAATAATTTCTTACAAGTGCCTGACAAAGTCCGTATAATAGGTCTTCTATCGCATATCCGAGTTGTTGTTTGTGGATAAGGTCACTTTCTGCAAAAACTCCGCATCTTCCCGCGATTCTTGCAGGATTTTCGGATTTCAAAGCTGTAGGTCCAAAATCTTCAATCGGGACATTCAGTCTGTTTGCTTGTTGGTCGAGAAAACTTCCTGTTCCTGCTGCGCAAACAGTGTTCATCGCAAAATCAGTTACGATTCCGTCTCTTAAAATAATTATTTTACTGTCCTGACCGCCGATTTCAAGAATTGTTTGAACTCCCGGAATGTATGTGCTTGCAGCAACAGCGTGTGCTGTAATTTCGTTTTTTATGATGTCTGCACCGACAAGTGCACCTGCCAAATTTCTTCCGCTGCCTGTTGTGCCAACGCCTTGAACGTTGTAGTCGCATATTTTTTTGTTGTAAAGCTCTTTTAGCCCTTTTTGGACCGCCATAACCGGTTTTCCCGCTGTCCTTAACATGTAGCTGTCTACATATTTTCCGTGTTCATCAACCAGTGCAACTTTTGTTGTTACTGAACCGACGTCTATCCCTAAGTATACTGTAAGTGCCATTTTAAAAATCCTTTTATATAAAATTAAATAGTTGAAAAATTTTCGACTGACAAAGGCTATATGTGTAATATTTTCAACTTTTAACTGTTACCCTCTTCGTCAATAACATTTTGACAAAAAAATAAAGATTAAACAAGCGATTGTAAAACATCTATTACAAAGTCTAAAGCGCCTGAATTGTCTTCAAAGACTTGCTCACAGGCTTTTTCAGCGAAAGAATAATCGATTTCGTTTTTTAAGAAATTTTTTAATTCTTCTATTAACTCTTCTTTCGTGCTGACAATTTTTGCCGCTTTTGCGTTTTTTAATATGGAATAAATATCTTTGAAGTTGTGAATTGATGGGCCAGAAATTGCAGGTTTGTTAAAGATTGTTGCTTCTAAAGGATTGTGCCCGCCGACGCCTTTTTTTTCGTAGTTGTCGCCGCCTTTTTTAGGGAAGCTTCCGCCAATGAATGCCACATCGCACTGAGAGTATAATTTGCCCAATTCTCCCATAGTGTCAAGCAGAAGAACTTCTTTTTCTTCCAAAGAATCTTTTAAGCTGCGTTTGCCTGCCAAAAGCCCTCGTTTTTTGATTAATTCAAAGACTTTTTCATTTCTTTCGGGGTGTCTTGGCGCAATGATTAGTTTGAGATTTTGGATTTCTTCTTTAAGCTTTGAAAAAGCATCCAAAATGATTTCTTCTTCTCCAAAATGCGTGCTGCCTGCTAAAATCACTTTATGGTTAGAAATTTTTTTGTGCTCGATTGTGGTAATATCGGGTTTTTTTATGTCGAATTTTAGGTTTCCCATAATTTTTGTGGTTTTCGGATTTGCACCGATAGAAACGAGTTTTTCAGAATCTTCTTTGCTTTGCGGGAAAATTCCTGTATATTCTTTCAGAATCGGTTCGAAGAAAAGTTTTAATTTTTTATAACTTTTATGGGTTCTGTCTGAAATTCTTGCATTGATTATGTAAAATGGAATATTGTTTTGTTTTGTTATGTGAGCAAAGTTAGGCCAGAGTTCTGTTTCCATTACAAAAATCATGTCTGGTTTGAGCTTTTGAATCATGTTTTCAACACAAAAAGGAAAATCTAAAGGGAAATAAGAAATAAAATCTGCTATTTTTGTAAATTTTTTCTTTGCTATTTCTTGACCTGTTTGAGTTCCAGTGAGTACGACTATTTTTAAATTTGAAAATTTTTCTCTCGTTTTTTTAATCAAATTTTCCATCGCACAAACTTCACCGACTGAAACTCCGTAAAAAACAACGGTTTTAGATTCGTCACAGCGTCCCATTCCACAGGCTTCGAGTGATTTGTAAAAACCAAGTTTTTCTTTGAATCCGACCAAAAGTTTAGGCTTAAAAAGTCCTGCAATTAACCAAAAAGGCAAAATTATTATAAAAAATATTGTCGAAAAAAATCCATAAATCATACGACTATGTTAGCGCAAAAAACTCCTCTTGTCACTCAGTTTGTAAAATGGATTATTAAGAATATGAACATTGCACTTGAAAAAATGTTCGAGTCTGATTTAAAATCATTTTATAAATCAGTTTATTATTTTGTAACTAATGAAAAAAATCTTTTTAATATTTTTTATAGCGAGTTTTTTTGTAGGCTTGTTTTTTATAACAAGGCCAAAAGAAAATCTTGTTGCCAAAAAGGAGGGTAAAATGAATTTGATTTCTGTATTCGAACACAATGGTTATATCCCATCAAAGTATACCTGTGACGGGGAAGATATGGCTCCTGTTTTGACTGTTTCTGATATTCCGGCAGAGGCTAAAGAATTGGCTTTGATTGTTGATGATCCGGATGCTCCTATGGGAACTTGGGTTCATTGGGTTTTGTACAATCTTCCGCCAAACACAACAACAATAGATTATAAAAATTTGCCTAAAGAGGCAAAAGAGGGCATGACTGACTTTGCAAGAACTGGTTGGGGCGGGCCTTGTCCACCAAGCGGAGTTCACAGATATTTTTTCAAACTGTATGCGCTCGACAAAAAAGTTGAGCTTCCTCAAGGTGTCACTAAGTTTCAACTTGAAAAAGAAATAAGAGAGCATATAATTGAAAAATCAGAGTTGATAGGGCTCTATAAAAGGATATAAAATTTATTTGCTTGTATCAGGTTTGTTTTCGCGCACCCATTTTTCGTAAAGGTCTTTGCGTTTTTGTTTTGTGCGCTTAAGGCTTTGTTCTTGTCTGAATTTTTCTATTTCTGAATGGTTCCCGTTTAAAAGAACATCAGGAACTTTCAACCCTCTGTATTCTCTGGGTTTTGTGTATTGAGGGTATTCTAAAAGCCCGTTTGAAAAACTGTCTTCATGCGCCGATTCAATTTTTCCAAGCGTTCCTTCGAGTTTTCTGCTAACGCTGTCTATTACACAAAGCGCGGGAATTTCTCCGCCTGTCAAAACAAAGTCTCCTATAGAAATTTCTCTCGGCTTGATTATTTCTCTGATTCTTTCGTCATAACCTTCGTAGTGTCCGCAAAGTATAATTATTTGGGTATAATCTTTAAGCTCGTTACAGATTTTGTCGTTTAAAGGTTCTCCCTGTGGGCTCATCATTAATGTGATTGAATTTTCATCTTTTTTTATGTTTTCCCACGCGTCAACATAAGGTTGTGCCATCAAAACCATTCCTGCTCCGCCTCCGTATGGGGTATCATCAACTTTTTTGTGGCGGTTTTCGGTAAAATCTCTTGGGTTTATTGTCTTGACCTCTATTGTGCCTGCTTCGCAGGCGCGTTTCATAATGCTGCAACTACAGTAGTTTTCTATCATTTCAGGAAATAAAGTCAAGACTTCAAATTTCATTCTACCAATCCTTGAATGTTGTTGATTATAATTTTTTTACCTTTTATGTCAACTGTTGGGACAAGGTCTTTTACAAACGGAACAAGAGAAATATTTTTAGTTTTGCTCTTTACGGATATGAGGTCTGTCGCTCCATTGTTAGAGACTCCAACGACAACACCGATTTTCTCGTTATTTTCGTCAAAAACGTCAAGTCCAGTGAGCTCGTCTATCAAAAATTCTTCTTCTTCGAGGTTTTCTCTGATTGTTTCTTCCGGAACAAAAACGAGGCAACCCTTGTAGATAGTTAGCTCTTCAATAGAATTTATGTCTTTAAATTTTATCAATGCAACGTTTTTATGAAATCTTGTTGAAGAAATTTCAAAAGGTTTGTATTGTCCGTCGTGTTTTATAAACAAAGTTTTAAGTTTTAACAGAAAATCCTGTTGGTTTTTTGAATACCCAACTTTTGCTTCACCTTGAATTCCGTGAAAGTTCAAAATTTTGCCGACAGAAATATATTTCATGTTTTTAACCTACGCTTCTTCCTGTTTTTCTGTGGTTTCTTCAACTACTTTAGGTTTTCTTCCGCGTTTTGGTTTTTCAACTTTTTCTTCTGTTTCTTTCGATTCAGCTTTTTCTTTTGTTTTCTTCGTTTTTTTTACTTCTTTTTCTTCAGAATCTTTCGCTTTGCCTTTTGTTGCAGTTTTAAATTCCTCAGGAGCATCTTCTCTTTCTTGGTTCCATCTTGAAAGCCCCATTTTTCCACGGATTAAACCGATTCCTACGTGAACTCTCCACTCATCCATTTTGAGTTGAGATGCTATAATTTTGTGACAACCTATTGGAGGGAGTGGCAAAAGCGGCTCGTATAGGTTTTGTATTGCAAACATTTGGTCAGGTGAAATCGCAAGTTTTCTCTTTGGGAACGGCAATTTCGGAAGCATCATTTTTTGTCTGATTAAATTTATTCCAAAAAATACTTTTCTAGGTTCCAAACCGATTTTTTCGCCGATTACTTCGTGCGCATCCGGATTTGGAAGCGGAAGCATCATTTTGTATAACAATTCAATTTGTTCAAGTTGTTCTTTGCTTACCAAAAGCGGTTTGTTTCTGTTGCCCATCGGTCTTTGTGGTCTGTTACCGAAACGGCTTCCGCCTTGCGGTCTGTTGAAACCACCTTGTTGCGGACGGTTATACCCGCCTTGAGGTCTGTTGAAACCGCCTTGTTGTGGACGATTATATCCGCCTTGGTTATATCCACCCTGTTGCGGTCTGTTATAACCACCTTGTTGAGGTCTGTTGTACCCGCCTTGGTTGTATCCACCCTGTTGAGGTCTGTTATAGCCACCTTGTTGAGGGCGATTATATCCGCCTTGGTTATATCCGCCTTGTTGCGGTCTGTTATAACCACCTTGTTGAGGACGGTTGTATCCGCCTTGGTTGTATCCACCCTGTTGCGGCCTGTTATAACCGCCTTGTTGAGGTCGGTTGTAATTTCCTCCGCCATGGCTGTACGAACCTTGGTTGTCATATCTGTTGTAAGGACGCTGTTGTGGCGCATCTTGTGAATAACTGCTGTAAAATTGTTGTTGAGCTGGACGAGCATGCCCTTCAGAAGGCGATGAACCTTGTGGTTCTCTATCCGTGCTTTGGCTGGATTCTTGAGGACTGCTTTGTCCTGAGTTACCTTGTTCTTGGGGTTGAGAAAATTCTTCTTTTTTACCCGCATCACTATCGGCTGACGAATCAGCTGATACAATCATTTTTTTATCTGGATACAGACAGCTAGGGCAGATAACTCTTTTGGGGTTCTTAGTTTCAAACTCGCAACCACACTTTGTGCATTTGTTTACATACATATTGAAAGCCTCTTAATTGGATTGATGAAAACTCCTCGTAAATTCAGATTCAAACTAAATCTATATTTCTCTATTCACTCTATTTCTATTTGGTCTATATTATATTATACTTAAAAATAAATATTGGCAAGTCCTTTTGGTCTATTTTTTTTTTAAAGTTTACCATAAGTTGAATTATTTTTCAATCATGAAGGTAACAGGGCCGTTGTTTGTAAGCGAAATGTCCATCATAGCCTGGAATTTGCCAGTTTCTGTTTTTAAACCGGATTGAGAAATAAATTTTACGAAATCTTCATATAACTTTTTTGCCTCATCAGGAGACGCCGCTTTGTCAAAACTCGGACGGGTTCCTTTTTTACAGTCACCTGCCAGAGTGAATTGTGAAACAACTAAAATCTCTCCACTAATATCTTCAATAGATTTGTTCATTTTATTGTTTTCGTCTTCAAAGATTCTTAGGCTCAAAAGTTTTTGTGCTAATTTTTCTGAGTTTTCTTTTGTGTCTTGTTTTTCGACGCCTAAAAAAATTAACATTCCGAAGCCGATTTTTGAATAAATTTCGTTTTCGATAGAAACCGATGCATTTTTAACTCTCTGGATTAGTGCTTTCATTGATTTTTGCCTCTGTTTTTTGAATTTTTGATGTGAAATCTTCTATTTTTGCATAAACCTGCTCAAAATAATTTTTCAAAAACGGGTTTATAAGTTTTATAGATTCTGTGTTGAAGGTTGGATTTTGCAAAAGTACATTGTTTACTTCAATGTTTTCATTGAATGCTAATGCTTGGTAGAGCGGATTTTTGTTATAATATTCTTTTGTGATTTTATCATATATCAAAAGAGTCGATTTAAATTGCTTTTCGGCTTCTTGTGAGACGGTTTTTCTTCTTTGAAGTTCTCTTTCAAATTTAAAAAGGTGTTCCTTTGCTTTTGAAAACTCAGTTTGTATTTTATTCAGTGCTTCTATTTCTTTTTTAAGATTTTTCGAAATAGAATTTATGTCATAAGTATATTTTTTCTCAAGTTCAATTTTTTCAACAACAGTTTCATCTTTCAATGCTTTTTCAAGGGGCATGTTTTTGAACCCGTCGATTTGAGCGCCAACCATAGAAGTATTTATCAAAGTGAGGTGTTTGTTTGAATTTGCAAAATCTTTGAAATGTTCAATGAATGTCGCGTATCCGCCTTGAGTCGGCAGCATATCTCCGGTTATGCCTTTTACGTAATAGAGAGTTTCTGTAAGGTTTTGAACTTTGTATTCTGAAAACCCTTTGCACCATTCTTGCGGCTCCTCTTGTCCAACAGGAAGAAGGGATTGAACGTATTTATCATAATCTTTTATTTTAAATTCAGGTTTATTTGTTTGAGGATTTATTTCATAAGAAAGCTGGGAATATGCAGCATTATCGCTGTAACATTTGTTGTTGATATAAGCCAGATCCTGTCCAACAAGAATTATTTTTTTGAACCCCAACAATTTTGCACTCATAATGGCTTCGTGCGAAACGGTGCCTTTAGATTGATATTTTGAAATGTCTAATTTAACAACTTTTGCCCAGTAATCGTTTGCGTGGGTTGATTTTGTCGGGAACAAAAGTTTTGTTTTTGTTTCAAGTTTGTGGATGGATGTGTTTGTGTAAGGTTCAAGAAGCAGGTTTATGTTTGATAAGTCAAAATCTTTTAATTGTCCTGAACAGTCATTGATTTCTATTATATTTACAAAATCAGGCGTAATTCCGTTTACGGCAAGGGCTTTAAAAGCTGTTCCCACACAAAATATCACAACTTTTTCTCTGTTTTTTTTGATGGTTTCAATGTTTGAATCAAGGGAAGGCCCTGCAGAAACAATCAACGCGGTTTTGTCTTTATAAATATTTTCGTATTCCAACAGCGGAGTTTCGTTTAGGGTGTAAGGCAAATTGTCCAAGGTCATTGAAATCGAGCGCACAATTTCTTTTTTTAACGTGTTGTATTCAGCTTGGCATCCGCCTGCAATCATTTCGATTTGTTTTACCGTTTCATTCAATTTTTCGCCAAAAATATCCTTATACGAGCCCAGATAAGTGAAGCTTGTTTTGCAATTGTACTTGTAATTTGTGATGTAAAATTGTTTAAAAGATTGTAAATCAGAGCTTACAAATACATTGTTTTTAGAAAGTTCAGCAGAGAAATCTACAAGTTCAAAAGTAACGCGTAAGATTTCAATGTTCGGTTCGATTAAAAAAATTACTCCGTTTGAATTTTCGCAAAATTCTTTGAAAATATGTCCAAGTCCAAGCCCAAAAAGTATGTGCATAGAAAGATTTGTGTTGGCAACTTCCTGAAAAGCTTTTTTTGCTTCTTCTTCGGCTCCTTTTTGCGAATGCAGCGGTTTTTCGTTTAGAGAAAGATTTGGTTCATCTTTTTCTGTTTGAATAAGCTCAATTTTTTGGCTTAGATAAGGCAAATTAAGAATTTGTGCAGCCAAAGAAGGGTTGTAGCGATTTATACATTCAAGATTTTTGTCTAAAGTAGGATTTCCGCTGTTTATCAACTTTTTGCTCCTTATTTCAGTATCTTTCCGCTTAGCTGCCCGCATGCAGCATCAATGTCTGCGCCTCTTTCCAGCCTGATTGTAACTTTTTTGCCTGAGTGTTCCAAAAGATATTTAAACTTCATAACCGCATCTTTGGTTGGCTTTTTGAAGTTGTTATCATCAGTTGAATTGTAAGGTATTAAATTTACGTTGCATTTCACGTCTTTAAGTAGTGTTGCCGTTTGTTTCGCCATCTCTATTGTGTCTGTTAAATCTCTTATTAATAAATATTCTATTGTGATTCTTCGTCCTGTTTTTTCAACGTAATTTTTCAATGCTTTTTTCAAATCATCAAGCTTGTATTTATTTTCAATCGGCATTATTTGTTTTCTCACTTCAGAATTTGGAGCATGCAGAGAAAGTGCAAGTGTGGACTGCAATTTTAAATCTGCAAGTTTGTTTATTTGCGGTGTGATTCCGCTTGTGGAAATGGTTATTCTTCTTGCTCCGATTTGCAGATTTTCGTTAAAAATATTCAAAGCTTTTAATACGTTGTTCAAGTTCAATAAAGGCTCTCCCTGTCCCATAAATACAACGTTTGTTACTTTTAGGCCTGTATCTCTTTGAATTGTCAAAACTTGTTCTACTATCTCGCAAGCTGTCAAATTTCTTATGAAGCCTCTTTTTCCGGTTGCGCAGAATTTGCAGTTTACAGCACATCCAATCTGAGAACTTACGCAGGCTGTTAGGTTTGCTCTGTTGTCAAATCTCATTAGCACTGTTTCTACGCAGTTTCCGTCAGGATATTCGATAAGGTATTTTATTGTTCCATCACTGGATGTTTGCTTTGTTTTTATTTTTACGTTTGAAACTTCAGCAACATTTGACAATTCATTTCGAAAATCTTTTGATAAATCCGTCATTTCTTCTATGTTTGAGACAGATTTAAGATAAATCCAGTTGTGGATTTGTCTTGCTCTGAATTTAGATGAGTTTAATTTTTCTGCTAATTTTTCAAAATCTATTTGATTTAGCCCTGATAATATAATTTTTTTCATAAGTAAATTATAGCATAAAACTCTTGTTAAAGAAGGATAAGAGTGTCTTAATATAATCTTAACTTGAAAACACAAATTAAGAGTTAAAATAGAGAAAGATAGAAGAATAAAAAAGGAATATAAAATGAGTATCTTAGAAGCCGGTATGATGTTTTGCTTCGGCGCAAGTTGGCCGTTTCAGGTTGCCAAAACTTACAGGACAAAAAATGTAAAAGGCAAAAGCATTTTGTTTTTGTGGCTTGTAGAAGCAGGATATATGATGGGCATGGCACATAAAGTTATTTATAATATGGATGCTGTCATTTATTTGTACGCGCTGAATTTTTTGTTGGTAGGCGCGGATATGGTTTTGTATTATATGTACAAAAACAGAGCAGAAATTCAAAAAATGCCTGTTAATACCAATTTAGTGAAAAATAACGAAAAAGAAGAAATAAAAGCTTCTGTCTAAAAAAATTAATTTTTTACAAGAGTTTCTTTAAATAAACATAAAATTTCAGTTTTTGAATGAAGTTCAAGCGCTTTTCTTTCTGTTTGAGCTTTCCACTCATTATATGCGCATTTGATAGGTAAAAAAGCTATCGGATTGTCGGGAAATTCTCTGCAGACAACGGGTCTGTTTTCATAATCAGGGCAGGTGTTTTCTGCAGTAACGTTTTTGCATTTGTAAAAATAAACTGCCTCATCTTTGGCTTTTTGATTCAATAGCTCAAAATATTCTGGATAAACACTTCTGGCTTCTTCTGTATTTTCATAAGGAATGAAAACTTTTGTGAATTCTGTTGCTAAGTAATCACCGTTTTTGACTTTTTCTTCAAGGATTTGTGGTGAAAACTCGCTGCATGCCAATTTGCAGCACGAGGCACATTTTTTGCATGTTATTTTGTCCTTTTGCTTTTGAATATTTTCCCATTCTTTATAGACTTTTTTTGACTCAGAGTCTAAAAAAGTTTTAAGTTGTCTTGGAGTCATGCTCTCTATTTTGTTTGTGACTTCCGTTGTAGTTTGCAGGAAAATGGCTCTATAAGCCTTTCTAAGGTTGTCCATATCGGTGCTTAAATTAATCATGTTTGACATAATAACATATTTTTTAATCAAATACTTTTTTAAGTGAAAAATCTTTAAATTTCTTAATTATTATTAACCTAAAACTCTCTATTTGAGTAAGCTTGCATAAAGAAGTCGTAATTTTAAAATTTGAATTATAAATAAATACTTAAGGATAATTATATTTTGTTTTTTTTGTGTTAAATTATAGAATACCGAAATCGAAAGGGGGCTATATATGACAAAAAAGCTAGAAATGTACAAATGTGATGTGTGCGGAAATTTTGTAGAAGTTGTATTGGAAGGCGCGGGAGAGCTTGTATGCTGTTCACAGCCTATGAGATTGCTCAAGGCTAATTCAACTGATGCAGCCGGAGAAAAACACGTACCGTTTTTTGTTAAAAAAGATAATGAGTTAGAAATAAGAGTTGGAAGCGTTTTACATCCAATGACAGATGAACATTATATCCAGTTTATAGAAGTTAACTCTTTAGACGGAAGATATGTTAAAAGAAAATATCTTAATCCGACAGAAGAGCCGACTTTTAACCTTAAAGGTTATGATGTAGATTCTTTAACAACTAGAGAATATTGCAATCTTCACGGATTGTGGGAGGCAAATTATGATTAATGAAAAAGTAGGCAAAGTTTTAAACGATCAAGTGAATAAAGAATTGTATTCTTCTTACCTTTATCTTTCAATGTCTGCGTATTTTTCCGACTTGGGCTTGTTGGGTTTTGCAAATTGGACAAGAATACAAGCACAGGAAGAACTTGCGCATTCAATGTTGATTTATGATTTTCTTGTAGACAGAGGTGAAAAGGTTGTCCTTGAATCCGTCGATAAGCCTCAAAACGAGTGGAAAGGCCCTCTTCATGTTATGGAAGAAGTTTTGAAACATGAAATGTATGTAACCGCTCTTATCAATCATATTGTGAATGTAGCCGAAGAAGTTAAAGATAGAGCTACAATGTCTTATATGAACTGGTTTGTTGATGAGCAGGTCGAAGAAGAAGCAAACGCTCAAGATATTATCTCTAAATTGAAATTGATAGGAGATGACAAAAGTGCGCTTTATCTTTTAGATAAAGATTTGGCGGCAAGAGTTTTTGTTCAACCTTCAATTAAGGGAAACGCTTAATTTTTAAAATAAACAACTAGAAAAGTCGGATTATTCTTTTAATCCGGCTTTTTTGATGTATAATCTCTTCGTATGATATCAAATTACGAATTATATTTGAATAATTTAGAAGACAGACTTGCAACCTATTTTGAAAATCAAAGCGAATATATTAAATGCAAAAAAGGATGTTCCCTTTGTTGTGAAAAAGGCGATTATCCTTTTTCGCAAAAGGAGTTTGATTATGCTGTAAAAGGTTATCAAAAACTTTTACCAGAGCTACAGGTGAAAATTCAAAGCAATATTCAGTCGATTAAAAAAGAAAAAATGCAAAGAAAAGGTGCAACAACTCCATTTTTTTATCGTTGCCCTTTTTTAATTGATGGCGCTTGCAGCATATATAATTTTAGAGGGATAATTTGTCGGACTTACGGGCTTATTTTCTCGAAAAAAAATAATGACCGAATGGAGTATCTTACTCCTTATTGTGTAAATAATGGACTGAATTACAGTGAAGTATATGATTTTGAGCAAAAAAAAATCAGTTTGAAAAAATTTCAAGTGTCAGGATACTTAAATGAGCCCCTTGCTTACAATTTATGTCTTAGTGATTTATTAAAAGAATCTGCCGCAAATGATTTAAACATATTTTTTGGAGAAGAAAAGCCGCTTATAGAATGGTTTGAGGGTTAAAATAGCAGAAACGCTTGATTTTTATTTGCTTTTGGGCTAAGATGGATTTATTCTAGTCGATAAATAAACTTTAAGGTGGTGAAAAAATAAATGGCAGAAGTTAAAGTTGGCGAAAACGAAAGCATTGAAAGCGCTCTTCGTAGATTCAAGAAAAAAATCCAAAAAGCAGGAATTCTTTCTGAAATCAAAAGACGTGAACGCTATGAAAAGCCTAGCGTTAAAAGAAAACGTAAATCTGAAACTGCTCGTAAGAGAAAAGTTTAATTAGATAAAATTTTACTGTGAACAATTTGCAGTTTATAATAAGGCGACACAGCTATTATTTGGCAGTGTCGCCTTTTCATATATTTAAAAATAATATTATCGCAAGCGTAAAAAGGCTTCGATTTTTGCTTTAATCGAATTTGTCGCATAATCGTCAATATCTATATAAAGCCCATTATGCTTGTCTGCCAAATATTTAGCAAGCTGAGATTTTGCACAAAAAGCCTGAGAATAAAAAACCGTTGGTATTCCTTCGTCCACAAACATTTCTAATTCAACGTCCGCCGGTACACCTGCTTCCACACACCTTGTCCAGCCATAAACGTGTGTTTCGTTTGGGAAAAGCTTTAATATATCCAAATCATTCGGTGGTACGCCCCAGAAACCGAAACGGGGTTTTGATTTTGATAAAATTTCGACATTGATTGATTTTTCAAGCACGTTGTCCATTATCAAATTAACTTTGTCTAAAAGCGCTAAATTGCTTGTGCAAATAGAGATTTCTCTTCTTTTATCAATTTCTTCATATCTGCTTTCTACAACATCAAACCCCATATCTTTTAAGGTTTGTGCGGCAAACCAACCACTGTCGCATTTGTCTTTTCCTGTCGTTGCAACAATTTTGAAGATTTTATTTTTAAGATAAAACGCATTGTTTATGATGTTTTTAATAATTTTGCAATACGCATCAGGCAAAATATTAACATCAGGATAATTAAAATCAATATCCAAATCAAGCCATTCGGCTTTTGGATATTGATTTTTTAAGCTTTCAACTATTTTTGGATTCGGGTATCCCCAAAAACCGATTAAATTAGGTTTGTTTTTTAAATCATCGTTCACAATCTGCAACCTGCTACGCTTAAATGATTTCTCTGTAACCTTCAGGGTTATTCAACAAATCATAATTAATTTCGTTTTCGTTGTCTGCAATTGCAGCAGCTACAACAGCGTCTGAAGTTACGTTAAGCATTGTTCTGAACATATCGGTAAGTCTTTCAAGCGTGAATAAGAAAGCAAATCCTGCAACCAGTTGTTCAGGGCTCAATCCCATTCCGTTTAAAATTAATGCAATTGTAATTAAGCCTGCTCCAGGGATTCCGGCACATGTGCTAGAAGCAACAATAGCCAAAAACGCGATTTGAATTATCAAAAATGGAGTCAAAGCAACACCGTAAGCCTGGGCTAAGAATATAACCGCAACCGTCTGCAAGAGTGCCGTGCCGTCCATATTCAATGTCGCACCCAAAGGAAGAACAAAGCTTGAAACTTTATGAGAAATTCCTCTTTTTTCGCAACAAGCAATTGTCAAAGGCAAAGTCGCAGATGAGCTCGCTGTTCCGAATGCAACCATCATTGCTTCTGCGATTGCGGCGTATAGCATCCAAACAGGAACTTTTGAAAATATTTTTAAGAACACAGGATACACGATAAAAAATTGTATCGCAAATCCTATGGCAAGAACCAGCAGATATTTTGA
>JAEWYI010000057.1 GCA_023395735.1 Cyanobacteria bacterium OH_SFB_17 | reverse complement strand
CTTGTTTCAACGAAAATTCCCATATTTTTATACAAATAATCGCAAAACATATCCATATATTTCGGCTCTATATGAGGAGGTTTAAGTGTTCTTGTTTGTTCCATTAATAACAATCCTATCCTTCTTTCGGTTTAAATGTAGGGGCACTTTCTAAACGTTTTCAACCATTCTTACGACTTCTTCGCAGTCAAAAATGTCGTTTATATCCAAAATTATAACAACTTTTTCTTTAAGTTTTCCAATTCCGATAATCGAGCTATGTTCTGAAGCAGAACCGTACTCCGGAGGCGGCTCAATCTGATCAAGTGCGATAGTTACTACTTCTGAAACAGTATCAACAACCACACCCAAAAGCTTTTGAGCTCCTTTAATAATAACTTCCGCTACGATTATACAAGTCCTATCGTTGTAATCTATCGGCTCCATACCAAACTTTATTCTCAAATCCATAATAGGTATAATCTTTCCTCTAAGATTTACTACACCTTTTATGAAGTCTGGGGTTTTTGGAACCGGAGTTATCTCCATCATTCCGATAATTTCTTTAACTTTTAAAATGGAGACTCCATAGCCTTCGCTTCCCAATGAAAAGGTCAGCAATTTTTGATATTCTTCCGCCATTATTCCTTTATCTCCTTTCTAAATAAATAATCTATATCCAATATTAGTGAAACTCTTCCTGTTCCAAGAATTGACATTCCTGATATGTATTTCAGATGCGAAAATTCTTCGCCAACAGGTTTTACAACAACTTCCTGTCTGTTTAATACATTTGTAATCGGAACAGCTCTGAGTTCTTGATCAAGTTCTACAATCATTACAAGAGGAACATATTCTTCGTCTTTCGCATCTTTAAAAAACACTGACGGTGGAACTATCGGAATAATATTATCCCTCACTTTAATCATTGTTCTTTGTTCTTTTGTAAAAATCCACTGACTTTCTTCAGGCTGCAAAAATTCTTTTACGTTGACGGTCGGAACCACAAATTGTTGCTGATTCATTTCTATAATCGTACCGTTCATTATTGCATGATTTACAGGGACTTCCAATATAAACTTAGAGCCTATGTTCAGTTCGCTTTGAATTTCGACCTTGCCACCGATTTTTGAAATTTGGGTTTGGACGACATCCATTCCAACACCACGGCCTGAGATGTTATCTACAACTTTTGCAGTTGAAAAACCAGGTAACATGATAAATTCTTTTATTTCGCTGTCACTATAAGTTCTATTTTCATCTATTAGACCTTTTTCAAGTGCTTTTTTGTATACGACTTCTGTGTTTATTCCGCGTCCGTCATCTTTGATTTCTATAAATATTTTACCGCGTTTGCTGTATGCATTAAGCTCAACTCTAGCTTTTGGTTCTTTTCCTATTGCAGTTCTGTCTTCTGATTTTTCTTCTACACCGTGGGAAATCGCATTTTTAATCAAATGTACAAGCGGATCAAGAAGTTTTTCAGCTACAACTCTGTCAATTTCAGTTCCTTCTCCTGATGTTACGAATTCAACATTCTTATGAAGCTCCTGAATAGTATCTCTGGCGATTCTTGTAACTTTTTGGTAAGTCGGCTTCAATGAAACCATTCTTAAGGACATAGAAAGATTTTGTAAATCTCTTGTAGTTCTTAAAAAACCTGATAAATTTGAAACCAACTGTCTGTCGTCATTATATTTTGAAAAAACATACTGCTCAATCAAGGATTGGTTTATGATAAGCTCACCAATCATATCGACAAGATGGTCGATTTTGTAATTAGCAACCTTCATGTATTCTTCATTCACAGAAGAAGTTTTTGCTGTAGTCAAAGATTGCTCGCTCTTGGTAGTTTGAGGTTCAAATTTCCCTGAAAGTTTTTTAAATATTTCACCTTGAAACGCTCTCATTTCGGGATATACTTCAACTTTTTCTTCTTTGATTTCTTCTTGCTTTTCAGTTTTCGTAGCAAGAGTTTCAAAATTGATAATTGTTTGAGGCTCAATTTTTTCAGAAATACTTTCTTCTATTTCAGTTTGAACTCCGCTTTGCACATTTTCAGGCTCAACCACAGGTTCTGATACGTTATCTGTAATTTCTTCTGATAGTAAAATTCCTTCGGGTTCTGAATTTTCCTGATTTTGTTCGGCTTCAATTTCATTTATTTCTTGTGCAAAAAACTCTAATCCAATAACGCTTTCGGAATTTTCAACGCTTTGAATCTCAACTTCTTCTTGCTGATTTTGCTCTGGCTCATTTTGTGGCTGTTGAGCTTGAATTTCTGGCATTTGAACTTCTTGTTGCTCTACCGCTTGCTCAATTATTTCCTCGTTTTTGACTTCAGCTACTTGTTCAAAAAAGTCGTCTTGCTTAATTTCTTCCGGTTTGTTTTCTTCATCATAAACTGGCTCAGGCAGCGCCTGAGACTCGCCTTGCGGCTCAACTTCAACTGCGCTTGTTTCTTGTTCAGGATTTGAAAGTTTCTCCAAAGTTTCATTCAATGTTTGAATTTTTGCGATTAATGAAGCATCCTTATATGCTTCAACATTTTCGCAGAGCTGTTTAATATAATCTGAAGATTTCAAAATTGCATCAACAATTTGGGTATTTACACTCAAATCACCTTTTCTGCATAAATCCATCATTGTTTCAGTTTTATGCGCTACTTCTTGGATAATTGAGTGCTCTACAAAACCTGAAAGACCTTTTATTGTGTGAAAAGCTCTGAACATAGTGTGTATGATTTCCATATCATTTGGATTTTGCTCCAATGACATAGCATTTGATTCTATTTCTTCAATATGTTCAAAGGCTTCTACAATAAAATCATCCCAGAAATCTTTTTCTATATTTAGTTCTTGATAATTTTCCATTATTTTTGTTCCAAATTATAAGCTATACCGAACTTTTCACCGCACACCTTAAAAAAAAGTTTTTTAGAAGGCACTTTACTTATCACTCCTTGCATGTTGTCACCTGCAATGTATGTTGGGTTTGAAGAAAACATTACATAGTCTTTTCCCGCACCGTCAATATTAAATAAGTTTTCGATTTTTATTGAATGAGTTACCCTTGCGCAAAAATCTGCGTAAAAATCGGCAAGGGCATTTTTTTCGTACTTGTCAATTTGATTGATTTCTTTGACTCCAATGAGTTTTGCAGAAACTTCCCGCGCTATTTTTTCAGTGAAACCAAAGAGAATGTTTCCGGAAATATCTCCTGAGATACCGATTAGTGCATTCACTTTTTCGGAAGAATTCAGTGTACTTTCGGGCACTTCACACATAAATTTATGCTCAAGCCCAAGGTATTCAAACATATCATTGAAAACTTGAACAAAAATATCAATCAGATTAAAATTCGTCATATTCGTTCTCGCTGAATCCCATATCTACAATGAACTTTCCATGTGAAAACTCGTAGTATGCCTTCATAGAAGAAACGTTTGGAGTGACAACATCCAAATCTTTTGCAGAAAAAATTGCAGGAGGCGAAATCCAAATTTCCCTTTTTCCGAACTTGTTATTTATGTGAGTAGCTGTTCTTCCGCAAAACATATTTGCAAATTCCGCCAAATACATATGCAAATCTTCTTCACTTTCAAGCTCATCTCCAAAATTCATTGCGACAGCTATGTTTCTTCCATACTCAACGGAGGTATTAAGAAGAATTCTACCGTTTGTTTCACCAGAAAGACCTATAATAATAGACAATGATAGTCTATTTTCAGGCTCAATTTTAAATTCTTCCGCCGATGATATTTTTTCACTTGTTATTTCAAATACAACCTCTTCAAACGCTTGCCTTGCAAACCCAAAAAGAAGCTCATTTTTATTTTCTGTTATTTCTGTATTCTCCAAAATATACCCCCTATTGAAAAACTTCTGTCAACTTAGCTTTAAGATCATCCGGTCTGAAAGGCTTCATCAAAAAATGCTTTATTCCGATTTCTCTTGCTTGACCAAGCAAAGTTTCATCGCCCATCGCAGACAACATAATGATTTTTACATTAGGATTAATTTCGACCAATTTTTTTGCAGTTTCAAGCCCGTCCATAACAGGCATTGTAACATCTAGAGTGATTACGTCAGCTCTGGTTTCAATATATTTATCGACTCCAAGTTGACCATCAAGTGCATTTCCTACGACTTCCCATTCACTACCTTCAAGAGCCTTGCTAACAGCCTTGAAAACGAAAGGCGAGTCATCAATAACCAATACTTTTTTACTCATTTACATTCTCCAACTATATACAAATTTTATTATACATTATTTTCAGGTTTATTAAATACATTATTTAAATTACTTTAGCATCTTACTGACCATTTCGTGATACTTTTCACGACATCTTTTTATCGGGCAATTGTCTACCTGATAACAGAGTACGTAGGACAAAAGATTATGCAGTTCCGAATTTTTAGGTTGCAGATGGAGAGCCGTGACAAGAAAGTTTTTAGCTGAACTGAAATTTCTTTTCAACAAATTTGTTATTGCCAAAAATTTGTAACTTTCAACATCCTCAGCGTTTGTCCTAAGTGCTTTTTTGCAATATTCTTCAGCCTCTTCTATTTTTCCGAGCTTCGCATAAGCTTTTGCGATTGTAATATAAAGCTCTTTTGGAAAATCTTTTTTATTTTCTATTTCCAAATATCTTTCTATTATTTGCTCAACTTTTTCTTCCTCTTCATAATCACAAAGCTCATCAAGACACTTGTTTATGTAAAATTTCACTTTTATATTTCCAGGCTTTATATTGTCGGCTTTATTCAAATATTCAAGCGCTTTTTCAAAATCTTTTTGTTTGATCTTCAAAAGCCCCATTCCAATATTATATTCAAAGCTCTCTGGTTTTTCTTTTAGAGCATTTGTATAATGCTCTTCTGCTTTTTCTATATTTTCAAGAAAAAGATAAGCTTCCCCCAGCGAAAACATGGCATCAGAATTTTTGGGAGCTTCTTTTAAAACAATTTCAAAACAATGTTTTGCTCCTTCATATTCTCCAAGCATAAGATGCGCCAAACCCAACTTGTACCTTGCATCTTTATAGGTTGGTATCATCAAAATGATTTCTGTAAAAAACTTCTTTGCACGTTTATATTTCTCTTCTTTAAAAGCCTCGATTCCTCGTTCATACAATTTTTCGCAAAAATTAGTTTCATTTTTGAAAAACCAAATCCACACAAAAATAAAAACAATTGAAAATATTAAAAATATTACTGCAATTATATGCATTTCAACCTTCCTTCAGGTGAAATAATCTTCGTTATCTTCAACCCAAAACTATCTTCAATTGCGACAACTTGTGCGTAGGCAAATTCTATGTCATTTGCAAAAACCTTTATATCCGCACCATCTATTGTATCAAGTTCAACAAGAGAACCTCTGACCAACTCTAGTGCATATTTTATAGGAACTCTTGTTCTTCCGAGCTCAGCCGTTATTTTAATTTTAACATCTGAAATTCTTTTTATATCAAGATTCTCAGAACTAGTATTTTTGGTGTTTACAGAGTTTTTGTGCAAATCTAACTCGGATACAATGTTCTGTGCAGAAGCAAGATTCCACAAAATATTTATACTGTATTCAAGCTCTTCACTGACAACAAGCTTGCTCTCAAAGCGCAAATCATAAACTGCATCGTCAGTATTAACATTATAATTTGGATTTTCTTTTAAAATAAACGAAGGATTAGCACTGAATGCTAATTCTTGGCCATAAACTCTTTTAAAAATTGCTTCAGATTCCCTAAAAATTTTATCTAAAAAACTTGAAACTGAATTTACTTCAAGCTCAGTTATGCTCTCTTTTGGTTCTAAATCTCCGTTCCCACCTGTCAATAAATCTGCAACTTGCGAAATCAATTTTTCAGGAATCAATACTGCAAAAGAGCCTTCGCTTTTTCCTGTCGCATAATCTATTTTATATATGACATTTCCGCTTTTTATTTCATCCGCGTCAGAAATTTCTGCTACATTTTCTTGCTTTATTTCAAGATTTTTGTAATTTTCATTATCAAGAGCTTTTATCAACATTTTTTTTGCCATTGAGATAAAAGGCTCCATAAATTTTTTAAATATGTTAAATTCCTCGGTTTGATTTGTCATTTTAACTATCTTTCATCATTCTGATAAACTTGTGTAACACGTAAATATTAAACCTATTTGCACCTAATTGCAACATTGTATCTAATGCTTCATCTTTTGATTTGTTCTTGGCAACCAGCCCATCATAAAAAATAACCAAAGATACAATATCATGATATGGGATTTTATCTTTTAAGTTAAAATTGCCGCTTACATATTTTGAATTTGCAAATTTTGCAGTCTCTGCAATATATATCGGCAAACCAAGTTCACTTAAGATGATTTCATAACTTGCCTGAGCGAGTTTTTTCTTGAAACCTGCTTTCTTTTCATCTTCTGTTGTAAAAGATTTTCTCCCTATATTTATATAATAAGCTGCTTTTTTCAAGTCTTCAAGTTCATCTTTACCAAGACCTAGATGCAAGCCAAAATCATAGGCCAATTTAGAGAATCTCTGAGCCTGATCTTCGTCAAATTCAAGTTTAATTTCTGGTTCTTTTTTATCTGGAATCACTATTACTGGCTCTTCTTTTTGTGCCAATATAGGTTCACAAATTTCTTTAACTTCATTAAACTTTGCTTTAAGGATGTTTTCTTCATCGACTGGTTTTGGCTTAGATGTTTCTTGTATAGGCATTTTCGGTTGATATATTTCTTTGAAATAGAGCTTCAAGATTAATTCAGGAGTGATTTTGTCGCCTCGAGAAAACACTTTTTTTCCATTCGCTAAAAATATATCAGTTTCAAAAAAATCTTTATTCAATAAATCAAGTGAACAAATTTGTATCATGTACTTCCTATCTACCACACCAAGCACTGTGTCGACTATAAGCCGGATATTAATATTTTACAATTGTATTAATATTTTATCCAGTTTTTTTTAAATATTGACCGTCTTATGCCAAAAGCTATTTATTAACACGAAAGCATTTTTTGGCAAGGCTGTTTTTGTTTAAGAGTTAATTTGACGCAGACTGTTTGATTAAATTTAGATAACTCTTATTTTTCCAACGTCTATATTATAACTCTTTTTTCAAAAAAAAGGTATAATTATTAAGTTTTTTTTATCAAAAATACCTTAAAAAAAGGATTTTTGATAAAAAATTTTAAATACTTCAAACAGTTGATGCTAAAAAGCTCATTAATGTTTATCCTATGTATGGGGATTAACTTGGGTGGGGATATAAGCTTGATTACAAGTGACTCAGAAACAAAAAAACAACTTTATTGTGAATATAATTGGTTTTACAAGATTTTCTTGCCTTCTCTTGTTGAAGCAGGCGAAGAGTTTTATAATGGACTTTTCGAATTCAAATTAATCTCTGTAAGCAAAAATATAAATATTTTATTTCAAGGCGATGAATATTTCGTTACGAAAATAAGAATAAACAAGAATTATGACGCTTTTTTCAGATGCTCATCTGATGCAGTAAAATTAATGCTGGATAACACATTAGGCGAAAAAGGCAGATTTTCACTTGCTTCTATTACAAACTTGGAAGCTAAAATCATAAGCACTTTTAACGATTACGTTTATGAAAAAATATCAACATTTCTTCTTTCCCCTCCCCCAGTTAATCAAAAAAGGAAGAATTTTGACACAATTCATCTAACATTTTTCGTTAAAGACAAAAAAGAAAACAGCGGCAAGTTAATAATCTCCATCCCTTCTGTTTTGCTTGCCCCTGAAGCCCTGTGTGCAAATAATGCACATCTTGACATATACGAGTTTTCTCACAGCAAATTAGATGTAAAAATCAAGCTCGGAACAACAAAATTTTCACTAAAAGATTTAAAAAATCTGGAAAAAGATGATTTAGTAATTTTTGATGACAGTGTAGCCAATTCAATGAAATTGATTTACAAAGATTATGAAAAAGATTTTAGAATTATCCCGAATCCGGGGTTAATTACAACGATAAATAATGATGATGTAGGAGGCAGTATGGACGGAAGTTCTGTATCTCAAGACCTTTGGGATAATATTCAGGTAGAAATGGGTGCAGAGTTTGACAAGGTTAAAATAACACTTGGAGAACTAAAAAATATTGAAGAAGGACTTGTTGTAGACATTAGCTCTGTTTATGACAACAAAGTTTCTCTAAAAGTTGAAAACAAAATAATCGCAAAAGGCGAATTGGTTATCGTAAACGACAGATACGGCGTTCGTGTAGATGAAGTTTTTGCTTCTGAAAAAACTCAAGCAGAAGACGAATCACAAGAAGTTGAGGAATATTCTCACGATGAAATCGTTGATGACAACGAAGATGAGTCAGTTGAAGACGAATTTGATTACAGCGATTTTGAGATAGATGATCAAGATATTTAAGAAAATTCTTGACAAAATACTGGAGGTTTAAATGACAGGATATTTAATAAATTTTATGGTTTATACAATGGCAATGGTTGGCGTAATTATGATTGCGCTGTTTGTTTTTAAAACTTTTTCTTTCGGAGGCTTTGCAAAAAAATCGTCAAATCTTTCGATAAAAGATTCAATGAAACTTTCACCCAGAAAAACATTGTATGTGATAGAAGCTTCCGGCGAAAAATTTTTAATCGCAGCAGACATGGACAGAACAGCCCTTATCTCAAAACTCGACAACAAAATTGACAGCCAAGAACTAGTCCAAAGAGAAGATAAAAGCATTGATCTAAAAAGCTTTGACGGAATCGAAAGCTTGGATGAATTTGCATCCATCGTAGATTTTCACAAAAAAAAGGAAGAAAAAGGGCCGATGATGAAAGAATTGGCAAGAAAACTAAGAAGTGTGTAAATACAAACAAAATTAATTACTGATTGAAAGAATAATAAAAGGTGACAAAATGGAAACGGTTTTGAAGGATATGAATCCTGTAATACAAATGTTGATAGTGATAAGCGCATTTTCACTATTACCTTTTGTTTTTAGCTGTATGACAAGTTTTTTAAGGTTTATAATAGTATTTTCAATGCTAAAAACAGCGCTTGGAACCCAACAGGTACCACCTGCGATTGTAATTGTCGGACTTTCGATGATTTTGACTTTTTACACAATGGGACCTGTGTTTCAAAAAATGTATGATGTGGGCCATGTACCTTTCCAAAAAACCGGAAACATGGCACTTGCAATAACTGAAGGCTCAAAACCTTTAAAAGAATTTATGATGAAACAAACAAGACAGAGCGACTTGGAATTTTTTGTTTCAATGTCTCAAAAAACTCCGCCAAAATCACCTGAAGAACTTACTATCTGGCAAGTAGCGCCTGCTTTTATCATAAGTGAGTTAAAAACGGCATTTGAAATCGGATTCATAATTTTTGTTCCGTTTATTGTGCTTGACTTGGTGGTTGCAAACATTCTTCTGGCTTTGGGGATGTTTATGCTGTCACCAACGATTATTTCTCTGCCTTTTAAGCTGCTGATATTTATCGCAGTGGATGGATGGGCGTTGATTGTACAAGGATTGGTAAGCAGTTACAACTAAGTGGATTAAAACGAGGTAAAGATGGAAATATTGATGGAATATATGGCAAGAGGCTTTGTGGTAATGCTTTTGATATCAATGCCGTGCGTCTTGGTAGCTGCATTAATCGGGCTTATTGTCGGGATTTTGCAAGCTGTAACTCAGGTTCAAGAACAAACCATCGCAGCTGCTCCAAAAATATTGGCCGTTTTTTTGGTCTTGATTATTGGCGGATACGGTTATGTAAGATTGCTCACAAACCTAACAACAGACGGAATTGCAATAGCTTTTAATGTTGTTCCGAAAAATGACACCTACGTCTTGCCTGCAGATTATTACAAATACACAAGACCTTTCCAAAAAGAAATGAATGATTCTATCAATAAAAGCGGAAGTCTAAAAAACATGATGAACAAATCAGGCGGCAGAACTTATTGGAACAAAAACGAGCAGATGGAATATATTCCTGCTTCAAAAAATCAGGCAGTCAAACCAAATTTCGTTGAAAATAAAAAAATATTCGGGCAATAAATGAAAGCATAACTACAGATGGACAATTTTATTTTACAATTTGCAAAACTTTTTCCTGCTTTTGACGCCGCGTTGGCAGCAGGAATAATTGTATTTGCGAGATTAATCGGATTTGTCTATCTGGCTCCTGTTTTGTGCAGAAAAGAAATCCCTTCAATTGCAAAAATTGGATTTACGTTTATTTTGACAATTGCACTCACAACAATTATGAAACCTGCGGCACCACCAGCGGATCATTCGTTTATTTTAGCAATTGTTTTGAATTTTGCTGTTGGCGCTATGATAGGGTTTATGGCAAGGTTAATTTTGCTTGCAATAGATGCAGGCGCAGATATGATTAATATGCAAATGGGGCTAAGTTCGGCTATGGTTTTGGATCCATCAACTCAGACTCAAGTATCAATTTTAGAAAAACTTTTTTCAATTTTAGGAATAATAATTTTCATTCAGCTTGGAGGGATTTACTGGCTTTTTCAGGCATTTATGCGAAGTTTTGAAATTTTCCCGCTTTACGCTGTAAGTATTCCTCTTGATAAAATTGTCAATATGGATTATTTGATAGATATGACGTCTAATGTTTTGTATATGGGGCTTCAGATAGCCTCGCCGA
>JAEWYI010000095.1 GCA_023395735.1 Cyanobacteria bacterium OH_SFB_17 | reverse complement strand
CAACTGTTTCCAATGCGTTGTCAATCAATTCCTGAGCGCCTGAAACAAGCTTAAGATTACGGGCAGGAACTTCTCCGTCAAAATATTTAACAAGCATAGAAAGCGTTCTGTTAAGCAAATTCCCCATGTTATTAGCCAAATCAGCATTCACTTTTTCTTTAAAATCTTCGTCCGAGAAATTTCCGTCTTTTCCAAGCGGCGCAGCCGTTGCCATGTAATATCTAAACGCATCAGGGTTTTCCAATTCCCAGTTATTTAAAATATCAACAGGAGAAATGACATTTCCCAAAGATTTTGACATTTTTGCCTGATTAATATTAATAAATCCATGAACAAAAAGCTGTTTTGGAAGCTCTACTCCCAACGCCAACAAAATTGCAGGCCAGTAAATACTGTGGAATTTCAAAATATCTTTTCCGATAACATGAACATCACAAGGCCAATATTTTTTAAACAACTCGCTTGGATTTTCAACATCGTACCCTATTGCGGTTATGTAATTTGAAAGTGCATCAATCCATACATATATAACCTGCTCATCATCGCCCAAAACAGGTATTCCCCACGAAACGCTCGATTTTGCGCGCGATACTGAAATATCTTCAATAGTTTCAAGCTGGTTTAAAACCTCATTTGCCCTAAACGAAGGCACGATAAAGTTCGGGTTTTCTTTAATATGGTTGATTATCGCGTCTTTATATTTTGTAAGTTTGAAGAAATAATTTTCCTCGCTGACTTCTTCAGGTTTTTTCATATGAATAGGGCAAAAACCTTCTTCCGTTAAATCTTTTTCGTTCAAAAACCCTTCGCATCCGCTACAATAAAGCCCTTTGTAAGAATGTTTGTATATATCACCCTGTTCGACAAGCTTTTTGAAAATTTGTTGAACCACTTTTTTGTGATCTTCGTCAGTTGTTCTTATAAACTTTGTATACTCAAAATCAAGAGCCTGCCAAGCTTCTTTAAATTTTGCCACGTGATTATCGCACATTTCTTTTGGGCTCAAGCCTTTTTCTGCTGCCGTTTTTTGGATTTTAATCCCATGTTCGTCAGTTCCTGTCAAAAGATAAACATCGTCACATCTTTGCGAAAAATGTCTTGCGATAACATCTGTGATAATTTTTTCGTAAGCATGCCCGATATGCGGGGCGCCGTTAGCATAATCAATTGCTGTTGTTAAATAAAATCTTTCCATAAAAATATTATATCAAAAAAAAACCTATATAATAAGATATTAAAATTTTTATAATTTGTTCATGGTATTATTAAAAAAAAGGGAATAATTATGCCAGTAAATTATAAAATAGCACTACTTATGACATTGTTCGCCGGATTAGCTACAGTCCTTGGCGGGTTTTTCACGTTTTTTATCAAAAGAACAAACATGAAAGCGCTTTCAGTCGGATTAGGTTTTTCTGCTGGGGTCATGATTTTTCTTTCTTTTACAGAAATTTTAGATGGCGCAAAAGAGCTTTTAATAAAATATTTTCCTACAAACGCGGAATGGATGGTTTTTATTGGCTTTGCAATAGGGATTGTAATTGCTGTTTTAATAGATTATTTTATGCCTGATCACATTGAAGAAGATTTGTTCAGTGTCAAAGATAACTGCTCAAACTCTTTGTGCTCGCATCATCACAAAATCAAAAGAGCCGGTCTTTTAACCGCTATTGCAATATGCGTTCACAATTTTCCTGAAGGGATTGCAACATTCTTTGTTGCTTCTCAAAATCTGGCAATCGGCGCAACCGTTGCGTTAGCAATTGCGTTACACAATATTCCTGAAGGAATAGCCGTAGCGCTTCCTATATACCACGCAACAGGCAAAAAAAGGCTTGCGATTTGGTACACTTTCCTTTCAGGAATCTCAGAGCCTATAGGAGCTCTTGCAGGAATGTTCGTTCTAAAAACATTTTTACCTGAAGCAGCTGTCGGATTTTTATTCGCTGCTGTTGGCGGAATTATGGTATACATATCATTTGATACACTTTTACCACTTTCAAGAGAATACGGCGACGACCACTATTCTGTTTTTGGTATCTTATTTGGGGTTTTCTTTATATGGACAAGCCTTTTGTTACTAGGTTAAGGAGTTTCTTACTTGAATTTAGAAGAAGAATTATACGATTTATTTAAACATGTCCCAAAAGCTCAGATACACCTTCATCTTGATGGCGCACCTTCTTTTAACCGTGTAAAACAAATTCTTGTTGATGAAAAAAATTTCACAACAGAGGAAGCGGAAAAATTTGTTTATATCCCTGAAAAATATGACGGGCTTGTCGATTTTATCCACTATTTTGACAAAATAACTCCGATTATCAAAACCCCAAAACAGATTATGGAATCCACATATGATTTTTGCATGAAAGAATTTGAAGACGGAGTTTTATACACTGAAATGCGCTTTGCCTACAGAGGAGATGTCGCTTTTCAAGGAGTAATCGACGGAATAGTTTCTGCAAAAAAACAAATTGAAAGCAAAGGTTTTAGCGCACCCGATTTCAGAGTGATTTTAGCAGGCGAAAGGCATTTTCAAAACGAAGTTGAAAATACATTCGTTAAAGCTGTAGAATTAAGCAAAAAATATCCTGAATTTTTCGTTGGAGTAGATATTGCAGGCGACGAAAAGAATTTTTCACTGAAAAGATTTACAAAAGAATTTGAATTTATAAAAGACAAGCTTCCTTGCACAATCCATGCAGGCGAAACCCCGAATTCAGAAGATTTATCTCCAACAGAGTCAATGATGATGGCGATAGATTTTGGTGCAAAAAGAATAGGTCACGGCTTGGCTCTTTTTGATGATGAAGAACTTGTTGAAAGAGTTAAAAATGAAAAAATCGGAATTGAAACAAATCCGTCTTCCAACTATATGATTGCAGGAATCGAGCCTAAAAATCATCCGCTCAAAAGAATGCTCAAAGAAGGAATATTGGCTTCTTTCAGTACAGATGACCCGCCTTTTTTCAAGGCTTCTATGCCTTCTGAATTGCTAAAAATTTATCAAGCAGAAATTGTGACTTCTTGGGAAGAAATTAAAACTCTTTGCCTAAACGGAATAAAAACAGCGTTTTTGCCAGAGACAGAAAAAGAGTTAAAAATAAAAGCCTTTAATGATAAATTTTTTGAACTTGAAAACGACAAGTTTTATGGAAACATCATTAAAAAATTAAACAATAATTTTTAATCAAGACCTGTAATTGAGTGTTTTCGGTTTTGTTTGTTGTATTCATGCAGTGTTTCGCGCTCGATTTTCTTCATTTCTTTTATTTTTGATTTATAGATGTGTTTTTTTTGCTTCTTCTTTGTTTTTACTGCTTTTTTTTCAAGTTTTCTCTTATGTTTAATTTGTTTATCTTTTTTCTTTTCATCCTTTAAAAGAGTTTTAGGGTCAACAACCCCGTCTTCAACAAGCTTATAGCCGCTTGCGACAATCTTTGCCGAAGGTTCAAAAAGAGAAATCAACTCGCTTCTTTCACCATTAACATCAATGCTCCAATTCCCAAGGAATTTGGGGTTTTTACCTGTATAGCCGATAGCTGAAACTATTATCCTGTCAGGGTTCTCAGCAGAAAATCCCAACGGCTGAATATCCCACCTTTTTTGGTCTAAAAAAAGAGTTTTGTTTTGAAGCCAATAATAACTTATTGCATCCCTTATTTCAGAAAGCTCTTTAGCCTCTTTTGTTTCAAAATTATACACCCAAACATTTGTTTGCCATATGCCATCTTCGACATTTCCGATTTTTTCTTTCGCCAAAAGTATTTTTCCGTCCGCGGAAAAATCCACCGGAGTCATTGTTCTGAACGTAAATTTTTCGCTTATATCTTTATCTGTTGACAAAATCGGAGCAGGATTTCGCTTTATAATATTTGCACGTTTGATTCTTTCAACATCGGGCAGAGTTTTGTCTAAAGGAATTACAAAAACATCTCCTGAAACACACTGATTATCAGCATAATAATAAACAACAGGATACACAAGTACATCCTTGTTTGGAGAGGTGACTCCTTTGCAAATAATTTGTCTGTCAAATTTAAACTTTCGCTCAAGCTTCAACTCAACAGACCCTGGAGGACTGTTATACCTGCCAAGTTTGTAAATCGGTTGGGGAACATATTTCATTTTTATATCTTTTGGTAGCTCTGGAGAAGGAATTTCTCTTTCAGAATTTGAAATATCTCTTGAAAGATTTTCATACTCCTCGCTTGTCATATAACCCGATTCTGGCAAAAGGCTTCTTTTATATTTTTCTTTTTCCACTTGCCTTAAAACTTTTTGCTCATATTTATATTTTGTCTGCGGAGTAGAAGTTTTTGAGGTCTTCGCAAAACTTTGCGGTACAAAAAAACTTTGAGCCAATATTAAAGTTACGATAAGGAATAATTTTTTCATAAATATTTAATTTTACCTCTGAAACGTTGCATAATTGTTAATTAAATTACTTTTTTGGGCATAGTAGAAATATATAATAAAAACAAAAAGAATAAAAGAATTAAATAAAGCTTGTAATATTCACAAAAATGTTGTAGTATCAGTAGAGTTAAAAAAGATAAGGTAAAAATATGAAGAGAGAAAAATCGCTTTTTGCAATCCAAGCGTTTACGCTTGCAGAAGTACTAATTACTTTGGCTATTATTGGAGTTGTTGCTGCATTAACAATCCCGACACTGGTAAGCAACTACCAAAAAACTCAATACGTTACTCAATTAAAAAAATTCTATTCAACTTTCAACAACGGTATGAAGACATACATGGCATCCATGGGATGTGACGACATGAGATGTACCGAATTTTTCAAAGGCGCAACTTCAGACGCAGAGTGGCAAACCCGATTCAAAACAGAAATTCCTAAAATATTTAGAAATTTAACTATATATACTCAAGACAATTATAGTGAATTTAACAGCCTAAATTACCCATCTATAAAAGCACTCGGAGGTGAATATGCGAACCCTGGCATCAGTATCGGTGGAGCTCCATACACTTTTATCACCGCAGACGGACAATTCGTTGCAATAATAGATAATTACCCTGGAAACTGCGACCAAATGCCTAATGCAGATTCTAAATTAAGAAACTTTTGTTCCAACGTGGTTTTTGTAGATGTAAACGGACCCAAAGGACCAAACATTTCAGGCAGAGATGCTTTTGGATTCTATTTAGGTAATGATGGATTACTTTATCCTTATTCTGGATATGATATGGGAACACTTTACGGTGCACCCGATTCCATTTGGAAATTAGACTCTACAGCTTGCGGAACTCCGGGAAGCTCTAAAATAGATGACAACGTCGGTGGAAACGGCTGCGCAGCAAGGATTATGGAAGAAGGCTGGCAGATGAATTATTAAAGCTTGTAACTATCAAGAAAGATAAGGTAAAAAATATGAAAAAAGAAAAATCGCTTTTTACAATCCAAGCGTTTACGCTTGCAGAAGTACTAATTACTTTGGCTATTATTGGAATTGTTGCTGCATTAACAATCCCGACACTAATAAGTAACTACCAAAAAACTCAATACGTTACTCAATTACAAAAATTCTATTCAACCTTCAACAACGGTATGAAATCCTACATGGCCTCCATGGGCTGTGATGACATGAGATGTACCGAGTTTTTTAAAGGCCAAACTTCCGACGAAGAGTGGCAAACCATTTTCAAAACAGAAATTCCTAAAATATTTAAAACTGTAGAAGTATATAGCAATGACAATTACAGTGGATTCCAAAGCTTACATTATCCAACTATAACAGCTCTCGGCGGCAAAACTACAAGCACTCTGATAGTCATGGTCGGAGCCCCATATACTTTTGTCACTGCTGATGGGCAATTCGTTTCAATCACCAACTCTCCTGGAAACTGCGACCAAATGCCAAATGCAGATTCTAAATTGAAAAACTTTTGCTCCAACGAAATTGTCGTAGATTTAAACGGCCCTAAAGGACCTAACTTAAGTGGCAGAGATTGTTTTAGATTCATGTTAGGAAACGACGGCCTCCTCTATCCATTTTTTGGATACGACATGGGAACACTCTAC
>JAEWYI010000047.1 GCA_023395735.1 Cyanobacteria bacterium OH_SFB_17 | reverse complement strand
AGATATGTTGCAAATGACGTTGCAGAAGTAAAATCAGACTTTATAAAAAGATATGGCAGAATCTCAAATTGGTTTTTCCCTTCGGCTGCAGATGAAGTTGAAAAAACAAGAAGCACAGATTTTTACAAACTTAAAAAAAGCCTAAAAGCAGGAGACCAAGGTGATGATATAGGCAAATACAATTATGATTCTGGAAAAGTTGACTACTCTAGCCATAAAGACTATCTAAATAGAGGCTCATACTATGAAGTTTCTGAAACTTCAGCTGTAGATGATCTTTACGACACTCATTCAAGAAACCCTTTCACAAACGGTTAATTATAAATGTTAATATAAAAGAGCTAAAACACGAAGAGATGAGAAAAATCGAATTTAGAGAAACGAAAAAGTAAGGGGTCTTTGCCCCTTACTTTTTCGTTAATTATTAAACATTTAAAATATTATAAATGTTTTTCAATATTAGAAATAATAGATGATTTAGGCATAAGACCAACTAGTCTTTCAACCGCTTGACCGTTTTTGAAAACCAAAAGGCTAGGAAGACCAATAATAGAATATTCCTTAGCTGTTTTTAAGTTTTCGTCGGTATTAACCTTAACCACTTTTACTTTATCTTTTAATTCCTCAGCGACTTCGTCCAAAACCGGTCCCAATTTTCTGCAAGGACCACACCAAGGAGCCCAAAAATCTACAACTACCGGAGTAGCTGAAGCCAAGACTTCTTGTTCGAAATTTGCATCAGTAATTTCCATTGCGTTTGACATATATCCCTCCTTAAATTTTCATTTTTTATAAGATTAACACAAATAAATATTTATATCAATATTTTTTCATTTATGATAAGATTAAACAAGGATGGAGTTTATCCGATACATGGCCTATCCTTAAAATTAATGTTAGGGGAGATAATGAGTAGAAAGAAAATTATTGAAATTGTTTTAGATACAGAAACAACAGGTTTAGATTACACCAGAGAAAAAGTTATAGAATTTGCGGCTGTAAGGCTTGAAAACGGCAAAATTAAAGCCGAATTTCAAACGCTTATAAATCCTGAACAACATATAAGAAAATCCAGCATGGCAATCCATGGAATCAGCGAAGATATGGTAAAAGATGCCCCGACTGAAGCAGAAATTTTACCTGCGATTCTTGAATTTATCGGAGATTATCCGATTGTTGCGCACAACGCTATTTTTGATTACTCATTTTTAAACGAAGCTAGTTTAAGAGTTACAGGAAAAGAATTAAAAAACCCAAGAATAGATACGCAACAAATGTTCAAGGAAGTTTTCCCTGACCTGGAATCACACGGCCTTGAAGCGCTTACTAGAAAATTCAACGTTGAATTCACAAAACACCATAGAGCTATGGCTGATACAATGGGGCTTGCGCTTTCTTATCCAAAATTAAAAAAATTGTATTTCGAAAAAAATGATTGGCAAGAAAAACAACTTGAAAATATAAATTATTTATTCGAAAGATATTTAAGAATTCAACAAAGCGTCTTGGTTATGCAATCAGAACTTCAGGACTTACGCTCTGTTTTCAAAATGTATTTTGATCTTGGCGGAGAGCCTGTTACATCTCAATCGGGGGAGACATTAATTTATCAATCAAGACAATCTTTTGGATATGATTTTATGAAAATTAAAGACATTCTTGATGAAATCGGCGCTTTGCCAAAAGCCGTCAAGCTAAACACAGGATTTATTGACCGACTTGTTGGCGGATTAAGCCTTGAGGAAGAAAAAAGAAATACAATAAAAGAAGCAAGACAAGAATTGTCTGAAACACGAAATATACAAATTTTAAAGCCAGATAGAAGATAGAAACAGATGGAGGAAAAAAATTATGCTAAACTCGTTTGCTGAGTTTTTTAAAGAACCACCTGCGAAGGAACCGATTAAAGACGAATTGAAAGTTAAAAAAGACTACACGCATTGGCGTATAAGAATGTTTTATTCATGTTTTATCGGATATACTGTATTTTATTTATGCAAAAAAAATATTGCAGTAGCACTTCCGGGATTAAGCACTGAATTCGGATATACAAACACAGAATTGGGACTTTTAGGAAGCTCCCTATATTTAACTTATGGTATCGGTAAATTTATTAATGGCGTTTTGGCTGACGGCTCAGACGTTAGAAAATTTTTACCTACTGCATTAATTCTTAGTGCGGTTTCAAACCTTTGCTTTTTATTAAGCGCAATGTTTATAACCCCCGGTCACACATCATTTTTCGGACTTCCATCAGGAACAATTTTGTTGTGGTTATTCGCATTTTTCTGGGGTGCAAACGGTTGGTTCCAGTCTGCTGGTTTCCCTGCTGTTGCAAAAACATTAACACACTGGTATTCAAACTCAGAACGAGGAACAAAATGGTCATTGTGGTCTTGTTCTCACCAAGTTGGTACATTCTTGAGCGTTATCGTTTCAGGATTTCTTGTTGCTCATTATGGCTGGAAAATGGCATTTTTAGTTCCGGGACTTTTGGCAATAATGGTTGCATTATGGTTAATAAACAGATTGAGAGATAAACCACAATCATTGGGATTACCTGATGTTGAAGTATATAGAAATGAACCGACTTGTGCAGCTTCTACAGAAAATGATGACAGATCTTACGGACAAATTTTTAAAGAAAATATCTTGTTCAACAAAACAATATGGTTATTGGCAATTGCATATATTTTTGTATATGTAATCAGATTTGGCGCAGAAGATTGGATGATAAAATATCTTCACGAAGCTAAGAACAACTCTTTAGAACTTGCAGCTATGAAATTGAGCGCGCTTCCTCTTGTTGGGATTGCGGGTACCATTCTTGCCGGTGTGATTTCTGACAGAGTATTTAAAGGCAGAAGAGCGCCAGTAAACTTGATCTACTTAATCGGTGTAACTATTTGTTTAATCCTTTTAGGTTTTAACAAAGTCAGCAATCTTGATTTTGTTTTGATTGCTCTTATCGGAGCTTTTACATACGGTCCACAAATGATGATTGGCGGGTTATGTGCGGTTGAAAGCAGCTCTAAAAAAGTTGCATCAGCAGCTACAGGATTCACAGGAACCTTCGGATATGTTGGTGCTGTGCTATCTGCAACAGGAACAGGGTATATGATTGACAAATTCGGCTGGAATGGCGCAATTGGATTTTGGGTAGTATCTGCAATAATTTGTATTGCGATTTGCCTAATCTTGTTCTTCCAGGAAATTCAAGACAGCAAAAAAACTTGCTGTGTTCCTGAAAACGTAGACATAAATCCTGAAGATTAATATCTTTATAAAAATTAAAGCGGGCCTGAATCTTTGATTCAGGCCCGCTTTTTAAATACATAATTATTTTTTCACACTCAAAGGCAGTGAGAACCAAAAAGTACTTCCTTTTTTTATTTGAGAGTTAAATCCGATTTCACCTTTGTGCGCGGAAATTATTCGCTTACAAAGGGCCAAACCGACACCTGAGCCCAATTGTCTTTTTAATTGGCTTCTATTAACTTGGGAAAAGAAATCGAAAATTTTGTCATAATCTTTTTTGCTTATGCCGTCGCCGGTGTCAGAAACTTCGCAGAAAAATTTATTATCTTCAACATAGGTGAGGATATTAATATGACCTTTTAGTTTGTTAAATTTAATAGCGTTTGAAATAAAATTGTACATCAACTGCTTAAATCTCTTTAAATCAGCATCAATATTCAAATCGACAAGGGTATATTTAAGTTCAATTTCTTTTTCTTGAATCATTTTTTCCATAGACAAAATAATTTTCAAAATTTCGTCTTTAGAGCTAAATTTGGTATAATTCAACTCCAACAACTTATATTGAGATTTTGAAACATCGAGAACATCTTCGATTAAGGTTAGCAAAAATTTTGAACCTTGCAAAATGTTATTAATATATTTAGTGTTTTCAATTTTTTCGCATGAGTTTTTCAATATATCAGCAAACCCAATAATAGAGTTTAGCGGAGTTTTAAATTCGTGCGAAATACTTGCTAAAAATTCAATTTTTTGTTTATTTCTTTTTTCTGATTCTTGATAAAGTGAAATATTTTCCAAAATCAGGGCAATATGCTCTGGAAATACATTTATAAACTTGATATTATCTTTGTAAAATCCACTTTCTTCTTTTATTAGCATAAGATAGCCGCAAAAAATTTCAGAATAAGAAATCGGAACAATTATCGTATTATCATTTGAGATTTTTGTAAAACAATCACCGATTCTGGCTACGGAATCTGGATGTTTCATATCCTCAGCGCAGCAAGAATTAACTTGCTCGATTTTCTTTAACAAAGCATCTTTATCCTCAATTGAATTCGAAAATGCATAAGACTTATTTTCAATTTTTGCATTATCTGGATTAAAAATGACGCAAACACAGGCTTTTGACTCCGTTAATTCTAAAAAACCGCTTGTAATAACATCACAAATCTCTTGTTTCTTTTTCGTCGAGTTTAACTTTTTAAGTAAAAGGTTAATAAACGCCCATTTTTCCTCGACTTCTAAAAGTTTGTTCACGTACTTGATGGTCTCGGATTTAGATTTTTCAAGTTCTGCATACAAATCTTGTTGCGAAATATTTTCTGAATTAGTGTCTATCATAACTCTCTCTTTAGTTTTTATACAGTATACAACAAAATAATTTTAAAAAATTAATATATTTTCCTTTTTTTACAAATTTGAGGTATAATTTATCTATGCAAAATAGGGATAAGAAAAAAATATACATAATTTCAGGCTCTTCCGGTGTTGGAAAAGGCACTATAATCAGCGGTTTTTTAAATAATAACCCATCTTTTGCTCTGTCAGTTTCGACCACAACAAGAGCAATGCGCGAGGGTGAAAAAGAAGGTGTAAACTACTTTTATGTTTCAAAAGATGAGTTTAAGCAAGGAATAAAAGAAAATAGTTTTATAGAATGGGCTGAATTTTCAGAAAATTATTACGGAACATCTAAAAAATCTGTTCAAAAACTTTTGGATGAAGACAAAAACGTAATTTTAGAAATCGATACGCAAGGGGCACTTCAAATAAAACAAAAAATGCCAGAAGTCGTATTAATTTTTATTGCTCCACCTTCTTATCAAGATCTTGAAATGCGGCTTAGAAGCAGAAATACTGAAAGCGAAGAAGCTATTTTAAAAAGGCTTGAATTTGTAAAGTTGGAAATAGAAAATTCTCAATATTATGATTATTTAATCGTTAATGACACTGTAGAAATAGCAATTCAAGAACTAGAGCGAATAATTGAAGTCGAAAAGGTGATGTAATGCTTAGCGGTAAAAAAGTTTTAATAGGTATCACCGGCGGAATAGCAGCTTATAAAATATGTGAACTTGTAAGGCTTTACAAAAAACAAAACGCCGATGTTAAAGTAATTTTGACAGAAAATGCACAAAATTTTGTCACAAAACTGACGCTACAAACTCTCAGCCAAAATGAAGTTTACATAAATCAATTTGATATTTCAGAATACAAGCCCGAACATATTTCACTTGCTGATGATTCTGATATCTTTGTAATCGCACCAGCTAGCGCAAACACTATTTCTAAGCTTGCCACTGGCATTTGTGATAACCTTTTGACATCTGTTGCCTGTGCGTTAAAAAAACCCATTTTGATTGCACCAGCGATGAATTGTAATATGTGGGAGAATCCTATAATTAATGAAAACTTAGAAAAGCTTAAAAAAATAGGATATGAAATTCTTGAACCAGAAGCCGGATATCTGGCTTGCGGATATAACGGCAGCGGAAGACTTTGTGATATTAATAAAATTCTTGATAAAACAATTGAAGTTGTAAATTCAAAAAAAAAATTGTTAAATAAAAAAATAATCATAACAGCCGGCGGAACAAGAGAAAAAATCGACAGTGTAAGATACATTTCAAACTTCTCCTCAGGGAAAATGGGGGTTGCACTTGCAGATGAAGCATACAGCCAAGGTGCAGAAGTTGTACTGGTTACAAGCATAAGTATAACAAAACCTTACAAAGTTATTTATGTCGATTCTGCACTGGAAATGCAAAAAGCAGTTTTAGACGAATTCGAAGCATCTGATGCACTAATTATGGCAGCGGCAGTAGCAGATTATAGGGCTAAAGAAATCGCTTCAAACAAATTAAAAAAAACTGAAGACGACGAAATTTCAATAAAATTAGTTAAAAATCCAGACATCCTAAAATCTGTTTGCGAAATAAAAAAACAAAACCAAACGGTTATAGGTTTTGCAGCCGAGAGCGAAAATGTGCTGGAATATGCAAAAACAAAAATAAAAAATAAAGGCTGTGATTTGATAATAGCGAATGACATATCAAGAAAAGATATCGGGTTTTCAAGTGATGAAAACGAAGTTTATGTCATTAACAAATCGCTTGAAGTTGAAAAAATTGAAAAAAACTCAAAAAAAGAAATTGCAAAAAATATAATTGAGGCACTATGCAACTTGAGCAAATAACAAAAATTTTAGAAAAATTCGCGCCACTTGAAACTCAAGAAAAGTGGGATAATTCGGGACTTCAAATCGAAGCTGATAAAGATATAAACAAAATTTTAATCTGCCTTACAATAACAGATGACATAATAAAACAAGCGACAGATGGAGATTTTGACCTTATAATCTCACATCATCCGCTGTTTTTTGTTCCTTTTAGCATTAAGAAAAATTTTTCAATTTATTCCATGCACACAAATTTTGACAAAGCATCCGGCGGAACTACAGATACTTTGATAAATACGCTTGGATTTAATTACAACAAGGCGCAAAAAATCGAAGATTTTTTGCGCATAATAACCCTAGATAAAAAGATCCCTTTATCTGATTTTATAAAAAATCTGAAAGAAAAACTTAATCTAAAAAAAATTAATGTTGTAAATAATTTTTCAAAAAAAGATGTCCAAAAAATAGCTTTTTGCTCAGGAAGCGGGGCTGACTTTACAAACTTGGCAGAATCAAACTTTGCTGATATACTTGTAACAGGTGATATAAAGTTTCATGCAGCACTGGACAGCAAAATTATATTGGCTGACGCTGGACACTTTGAAACTGAATATCCATCGCTTAAAGTTATTAAAGAATTACTGCAAGATTTGGGATTAGAGGTAGTTATCGCGGATGAAAAAAGTCCTTTTACTGTTTATTAGCTTAATATGTTTGAATTTGCCTGTTTTTTCATATCAGACAGTACTTGTGGATTTTCCATCTTCACAGGGCTGGCATGCGGTTTATTACGACAAAATTTTTGACGAAGCGATTTTGCAATATGCGCCTTCCGGTCAAACAGCGGATGATTGGACACGAACTATGGTTTTTCACTCTTATAAAAATTTAAGCTGGACTGATAGCGCGGCAAAGCTTATGGACAGGCTCACAATGCAGATGGAAGCTAAAAATTCAACTCAATTATACAAGTACACAAAATATTCAGAAGCCGATTCTATTGCAACAAGGTGTGTTACAAAAAACAAATACATCCCTGCCCAATGCGAAATATTCAGGGTTTCTCGTTCTCACGAAGGTTTGATTACCATGCATTACATAAACAAAAATGTAAACGATTTCAAAAATAACTACAATCAATGGTATGAAATCGTAAAAAAAATAAGGATATACTACAGCTACTATCTAGACGACAGAGTTTTGGACAAATCTACTTCCTTTTCACTTTAAAGAGGCAAAAAATGAAAAACAAACAAAAAGCAATAATAATAGGCGCTGGACCTGCTGGACTCACAGCAGCACATGAGCTTCTTGAAAACACAGATATATTTCCTCTCGTTTTGGAAGCAACAAATGATATCGGCGGAATCTCAAAAACTGTTAATTACAAAGGAAATAGAATAGATATAGGCGGACACAGATTTTTTTCAAAATCAAAAACAGTAATGGATTGGTGGAAAAAAATTCTTCCTGTTCAAGGAGAGCCTTCTATCGACGATAAAATTCTGGAAAGAAAACTTCCAATATCGGATTCAAATGGGCCGGACCCCAACAAAACAGATGACGTTATGCTTATTCGCTCCAGACTTTCAAGGATTTTATTTCTTAGAAAATTCTTTGACTATCCGATATCTCTTAAAGCACAAACGTTTTTAAATTTGGGGCCTGTAAGAATTTTCAAAATAGGCATAAGTTACTTATCAGCAAGCCTTTTCCCTAGAAAAGAAAAATCATTGGAGGATTTTTTTATAAACAGATTCGGAAAAGAATTATACAAAACTTTCTTTAAAGATTACACTGAAAAAGTTTGGGGATATCCTTGCAACAAAATCAATCCTGACTGGGGCGCACAAAGAATAAAAGGGCTTTCTATAACAAAAACAATAGCGCATGCTATAAAACATTTATTTAAAGGCAAAAAATCAATTGAGTCGAAAGAAGTTGAAACCAGCCTGATTGAAGAATTTTTGTATCCAAAACTAGGCCCTGGCTATATGTGGGAAAAAGTTGCTGAAAAAATAGAAAATAATGGTGGCGAAATATTAAAAGAAAAAGAAGTTGTAAAAATCGAAACAGAAAACAATAAAATAAAATCGGTAACAACAAAAGACAAAAACGGGCAATTGGAAGAACATTACGCCGATTTCTTTATCTCTACCATGCCGGTAAAAGACCTTATAAAATCTATCTCAGGAAATGTTCCATCAAGCGTGCAAGTCACAGCAGAAGGGCTTGAATACAGAGATTTTATAACAGTCGGGCTTCTACTTAAAAAACTCAAAATTAAAAATAAATCCAAAATTAAAACAATAAATAACATCATCCCTGACAATTGGATATACATTCAAGAATGCGACGTAAAGCTCGGCAGGCTTCAAGTCTTTAACAACTGGAGCCCATATCTTGTAAAAGACAAAGAAAATATATGGCTTGGACTTGAATACTTCTGCACAGAAGGTGACGAGTTATGGAGCAAAAACGAAGAAGATTTTTCAAAATTTGCAATCGAAGAACTTTCAAAAATAGGAATTTGTGAAAAAGAAGATGTACTTGACTCAGTTGTGATTAAAATCCAAAAGGCATATCCTGCATACTTTGGAAGTTATGAACATTTTGATATTATTAAAAATTACACAGACGAGATTGAAAACCTTTTCCTAATTGGCAGAAACGGAATGCACAGATACAACAACATGGATCACTCAATGCTTTCTGCAATGGAAGCAGTCAAAAAGATTTCTGACAAATCGCAAAGCAAAGAAACTATCTGGTCTGTAAACGCCGAAGAGGAATACCATGAAACGGCCAAATCTTAATTTTTTAAGAAAAAAAGAAATTTTAATACTAATCACGCTCACGATTATTGCTCTGATTGTAAGACTCTTGAACATTTCGCAAGAAAACGGGCTCTGGTATGATGAAATGCTTACTGTCGTTTTTGCAACAGCAAAGACACCTTTGGATATATTAAAAACACTTTTAAAATACGATTTTCACATGCCTCTATACTATCTTTATTTATGGCTTTGGACAAATATTTTTGGAACAAGCGATATTGCACTAAGGTTATCTTCAGCGCTTTTTGGTGTCGCTAATATTCCTGCACTATATTATCTTGGAAAGACTTACTCTGATAAAAAACTGGGAACTTGGCTTGCTATAGTTGGAGCACTAAACCCGATTATGATTTATTACTCTAGAGAAGTCAGATTTTACTCTATTTTGCTTTTTCTCTCAACTGTTTCAATAATTTATTTTTTAAAACTTTTAGATAAATTCGATTTTAAAAAAATTGTATTTTGGGGAATAATAAACTTGTCGATTTTATACATTTATACATTAGGAATGGTTTTTACCGCAGCACAAATTATACCTTTGATAATTAAATATTTAAAAAAAGAAGAATTTAAGTCTCTATCTAAATTTCTGCTATTTTTTTTGTTTCTCTCTTTGCCCTATTTTTCCCTTTTAATTTATTACAAAATCCAATCAACAAACGTAATGATTGACCCTTTTGCATTTGGATCTTTTTATGGGCTAAAATCTTTAATAATAGTTGCAAACGACTTTTTTTCACCACTAATTTCAGGCATTTACAGTCTGGATTTTTTAACTATAAAAAAACTCCTTTCCAACAAAGCTGACACAATCAGTTTTATTATCTATTCATTACCGACTCTGTTTATGCTTTTGGGGATTATGTTAAATTTAAAACCCCTAACTAAAAACAAAAAATTGCTCAGTCTATTTTTTATCGCGTTCTCTTTTATTTCAGTCGAAGCACTCTCTGCCTATCTTGGAAATTTCGTTATATTGACAAGGTATCTAATCATAGTCCTTCCGATTCTTTTATTAATAGCCATAGACGGATTATTCAAAAACAAAAATCTAGCGAAAATTTCTTTGATTTCAATTTTAACAATTTATTCACTAAATATAATAAATTTTCAAAACACACCCGCATTTAAAGACAGAAAAGGGGGATTAAAAATACCTGCTGGAAAAATAACTCAGATTGGATTTAAATCCCAAGATTACATACTTTATCCGACTGGTGATAAATTGCTTTTGAAATATCTTCCGGATGCAAAGACAATAGAATTTGAAATCCCTTCAATCCTATATTTGGACAAAACGAAGCAAGAAGCAGAAAAAATATTCGACAAAAATTTAATAGAAAAAACAACTAAAAAAAATTCAACTAAAAACCTTACTCCTTATCTGAAAAACCCATTCCCATCTGAAATTATGACAAGTTATATAAACTTGGAAATATCAAAAATCCCACGAAATAAAACCTTATTTGTTTTAGAAGAAAAAGAAATAAGTACAAAAAAACAAAACACAATACCCGATTTTATGCACTGGTGTGATAAAACAAACAAAAAACTTTCTCAAAGCGAATTGTTTTATTTAACTTATTCTAAAATTTACGTTGATTTAAACTATATTCTGGAGAACAACAAAAACTTAGAAAAAATTCACACCGAAAACTTCAGCGCATTAAATGATGAAAGAATTCGCTGGAAGATTATAGTTTACAAAAAAGATAACTAATAATCGTATTGTTCTCTTGATTGCAGGTATTCTCTGATGCTATTTAAAGAGGCTTGAACAATCCTTGTAATTCTTGATGAAGAAAGCCCAACCTGTCTTGCAATGTCTTTAACCTGCATGTTTCTATAAAATCTGTATTCAACTATTGTTCTGTCTTTTTGAGGCAAAGTTGAAATAGCTTCTCTTATCATTCTTCCCATTTCAGAAATTTCAGCTTTTTCATCAGGCATTGCAGACATGTCTTTTATAAAATCAAACGGCGAATCGTTATCAGAAGAAGCAGAAGCAATACTGTCTATCGACAAAATTGTCTCATAAATAGCTTCTCTGACTTTGCCAGGAGAAACATCAAGACCTTCTGTTTCTTCACCTGATGCAACAGTTTCAGAATCTTCCTCACTTTTTGTATGTTTTAGAGTATACCATTTGTATCTGTTTCTAAGCTCATTTCTTATCGCCCATCTGACAGCAGTCCCGATATAGGCAGAATTATACTTAGCAAGCTGCTCTTCAGTTTTGTTTTTTATCATTGCTTGTATCGCAATAATTCCAATACTAACCAGCTCTTCATACTCAATCATGTGCGACGGAATTCTATGATGTTCAACCTTCGCAACTTTTTGAATAATATCAATATACTCTTTAATTTTTGTTTTTTCTTGCATATTCGCTCTTAATTATTTTTTTCCGGTTTGTTTTCTATTCTACCTTGATTTTGATTATTTTTCAAGTTGTATACAAAAAGTAAAATTTCTGCAACAGCTTTGTACAAATCAGGTGGAATTAAGTGGTTAATATCGACCATTCTAAAAATTGCTCTTGCAACAGGCGCATTGTCAATAACTGGTATACCATGCTCATTTGCTATTTGAATAATTTTTCTTGCTATTAGCTCCGTACCTTTTGCAATAAGCATAGGAGATTCCATTTCATTTGCTTCATATTTAAGCGCACAAGCAACGTGAATTGGGTTTCTAACTACAAAATCGGCTGTCGGAACTGCATCCATCATCGTTCGTTGTAACATTTGCATACGACGCTGTCTCAAGGCGGCCTTTACGTTCGGATCACCTTCTGTATTTTTGTATTCATCTTTAATTTCTTTAAATGACATTTTTTGGTCTTGCATAAATTTCCAACGAGTCATCATATAATCAGCACCGGATATAGCCAAGAAAGCTATACAAGCCTTGAATACGAACTCTACAATTAATTTACCAAACTCAATCATGACCGCGAAATTATTATCGATTGAAGCCAGCCTCAAAATACTCTCAATGTGTGCAGAATATACACTCCAACCAATCCAACCCAAAATCAAAACTTTCAAAATGTTTTTAAATAATTCAAATAAAGTTTTTACAGACATCAAATTTTTAAAATATTTTGTAGGATTCAACTTATCCAATTTGGGAGACAAAGGCGCAGTAGAAACCAAAGGACCTACTTGAATAAAGTCCGCCAAAATTGCAATTAACCATGCCGCAAATAAAATTGGAGCAATTATCATAACAGTCGGAACTACCGCAATTGTAAAAATATAAGGAAGGCCAATTTCGCTTAAATGCTGATTTGGAATCTGTTCATAACAAAGCACAAACAAACGAGAAACCTGATCCCAAATAAGAGGAGAAAGAGCATAAATTATAGAAAACAACGCAAGCATAGAAATAGCTGTTGAAAAATCTTTTGATTTTACAACCTGTCCTTCTTTTCTTGCCTGCTCGAGTTTTCGAGGGGTGGCATCAAACTGTTTATCTTCATCACCCATTTTTTACACCACTATACTAAACTTAATTGCCGCCTAACAGCATTGTAAACCATAATCGATTGTTTTTACACAGATACTCAACATTTAAAATTATACAAAACTATTGAACTATTTGCACACCAGAACTTGTTCCAAGACGAGATGCACCTGCTTTAATCATTTCAACAGCTTTATCTTTATCTCTGATTCCAGCAGAAGCCTTAACCTTTAGGCCATAAGGAGATACAATCTTGTGCATAAGTTCAACATCTTCAAACTTTGCACCAACTCCGCTTTTAACAAAACCTGTCGAAGTTTTTACAAAATCAGCCTTTGCCTGCACGCACAATTTGCAAGCAATCTCAATTTCTTCTTTTATTAACAAATCAGTCTCTAAAATAACCTTTAACAAGCTTTTTCCACAAGCTTTTTTAACAAGTTCTATATCTTTTTGGACTTCATCATAAGCCTTGTCTTTCATCAAAGAGACATTTATAACCATATCGACTTCATCTGCACCATCAGCAACGGCCTGCTGTGCCTCAAACGCTTTGACTTCAGGTTTATTTGCACCTAAAGGAAAACCGACAACAGTGACAATTTTGACTTTAGTTGATTTCAGATATTCTTTTGCAAAAGAAACGTATCTCGGATTTATACAAACACCAAGAAAATCATTTTCAACAGCTTCATCAAAAAGTTTTATAAATTCTTCCTTTGTCGCATCTTGCTTTAAAAGCGTATGTTCAATGTATTTATTCAAATTTTCCATACCGCTATTTTAATATAAAAAAAATTAAAATCCATTAAATATTTTTATTTTGTTAAATTCCAGCTCTTAATTAAATCGAAAACACTTTTTTGTTCAACTTCACTAAGTTTTTCAGACTTGTTTAAAAGTTCCTCTACAGAATTATAAAGCTTTGTCCATTCAACATCATACTTATTTTGCTCTAAGGCGTTGCCGTTTTTTTTAAGGAAAGCATCATGCAAATGAAAAACCTTAGGCATCTCTGGTCTTGCGCCATAGCTGATTGAACCGCAAACGACTCTATTATCCAAATTATTTACATACTGAAATCTTTTTGCAGCTAAATCACCAATTTGAATCGGCAAGTCTTGCAAAACTTCTTTAGGATGATTATGCTTCAATCTAAACTTTAAAACAGAAGATTTTACATATAATTTATCAGGAAAGTCAATATTTTTCTTCACCAAAGCCTCTAGGCCAAGTTTTTTAATCCCAGTAAAAGCAACCTTATCTCTGGATAAATTATATTGATAAATTGGATAATTAACAGCCTTTTTATTTTTGTCGATTTGGCAAAAATTAGCGTTTATGGGTAAAAATGTAATATTATTAGAAATTTTTTGAATCATAACACGTCCTTAAATACAATTGATTAAAAATATAAAAATATAATTTTTTGCTAAATAAACAATAATTGTTTAATTTTATTAAGATATTATTTACAAAATAACAACTTTTTGACTTTGGTTGTTTTAAAATAAGTATCTAGTTGTGAAGGTAATAGTGTGCGTATAAATTCAATACAAACAAGTTTCAAAGCAAATATTGAACCGTTAAAAGCGTCTACAGTGGCAAATACGGTAACAAATCCATTGCAAAAAACAAATGACAGCAATGGAAATTTGGCTGTTTATAATGACCACAACGTAAAAACACCTCTTAAATATTCATCTCTTGGGCAAGAAAATTTGCCTTGTGACATAAAAGCAAACCTTTACAAACTTGAAAACGGTCAGAGAGTAGTAATAATCCCTAAAAAAGGCCCTACAATCGTAAAAACGTACGTAAACGTCGGTTCAATGAATGAACCAGACAAAGTTCGAGGAATAAGCCATTTTATTGAACACAACTTGTTTAACGGTTCTGAAGGGCTTGAGGCTGGACAATTTTTTGCAACAGTAAATGATTTAGGCGCAAGCACAAATGCTTCAACCAGTTTTGCCGCTACAGATTATTATATCCAATCAAATTTGTTAAAGAAAAATGACCTTGAAACAAAAATTAAAATTCACGCTTCAATGCTAGAAACACCTAAATTCGCAAAAGAAATGCTAGAAAAAGAAAAAGGACCTGTTACTTCTGAAATCAACATGATTTTAGACGATCCTGAAAATATCGCAACAAACAACACACTAAAACTTTTATATAATATTAAATCTACATCGAAAGACATTATCGGTGGAACAGTCGAAAACATAAATAAATTAACACAAAATGACGTAGTTGATTATTATAAAAGAAACTATTACCCAGCAAATATGGTAACAGTTATTACAGGAGAAGTTGAGCCTGAAAAAACAATGCAATTAATTTCAAAATATTTTCACTCAACCAACACAAATCCTAAACCGAGAGAATTTGAACAGCTTACACCAATCACAAAAACTGTTCGAAACGATTTCATCTCCAACAAAACCAAAGCTGCAATTGTAAGCTTGGGATTTAACGGGCCAAAAAACAATGATACTAAAGACAAAATCATGCTTGATGCTTTCCAATTTTTCTTAGTTGGTTCAAGCGTTGCAAGATTGAACAAAAGTCTTGAAAAGATTCAATCAAACGCATATCTTTCATCAGACAGAATAAGCACAAAACCTCAAGATGGAATGGTTGTCCTCTTCTCAACTCAAACCTCAGACGAAAATGTTGAAAATGCAATTAAACTTGTATTCAATGAAATTGCGAAACTAGAAAAAAATCCGCCGACTGACGAAGAATTAAACATAGTTAAGAAAAAATTGAAACTAAATCTTGCACAAGTTTTTGAAAGCTCTAGCACAATAAACTCAGTTGTCGGAGTCAGCATGCTTGACAACGATTTGAAGAGCGTAAAAGAATTTGAATCCGTTATCGATAATATGACTTCAAAAGATATAGTAAACTTCGCAAAAAACTATTTCAATTTAAACAGAGTTGCAATAACAGTTGTACACCCTGAGACTGCTGACTTGCAGTCGATTAAAAAGAATTACGAAAGAGCTAACCACATATCATTCACAGGTAACAAAGCTGACATCAATCACAAAACAGCAATTGATGAATCAAAAATAAAAACATACGTTGCAAAAAATAATTTTGCGATAGTCACAAACGAAACAGACAAAGAGCTTGCAACATTCGACATGAGTCTTGCTACAGAAGCTCCTGCGAATGTAAAACCCGGAACAAGCCACCTACTTTCAATAATGCTTAACCGCGGTTCTAAATTCCAAAGCGAAAAAATATTCTTCTCAAACTTGGAAAACCAAGGAATCCAAACCAACTTTGATGCAAACAGAAGGGAAATTTCAGTATCTTCTATGTTCTTGCCATCAGACAGCAAGAATGCAATTAAAGCAGCAAAAGAAGTCATCTTGAACCCAAGATTAACAGAAGAAGATTTAAAATATGCTAAAAATCTTTTAAAAGAAAACCTACAAAACGTTCAGCCAAACTCACAAGAAGGCATGATTAACGAAATGTTTAAAGGTCAATTTTATGGAATGACAACAAAAGACATTCTAAAAGACCTTGATAATATTGACTTAAAAGAGGTTCAATCACTATACAATTACATTTTGGCAAATGCACAAGGTAAAATGGTTATATCCGCACCTTTTGAGAAAAAACCTGAGCTTAAAACCGAAATCTTCAACGAAATCTCATCTGATTTCAATACCCTAAAACCTTACAAACCAAGTCTTTTTGATGGATACTTACCAATCGAAAGCGAAAAAGTTGTAATCCAAGAACATTCAAAATCACAAGCAGAAATCGAAATGGGGTACAAATTTAAAACAAACGACAACCTAAAAGATGCCGTTTCGTTTGATTTGCTAAACCTAATACTTGGCGGAACCCCATCTTCAAGATTGTTCTCTGATTTGAGAGAACAACAAAAGTTAGCGTATCAAGTAAAATCCTCAATAAACACCCTCGACAATGCAGGTGTAATTTCTCTGTACATAAAAACTACCACAGACGACGGTCAACAAGGCAAAGAAACTTTCTCTAACCTTCAAAAATCTATTGACGGATTTAAAAAGCACGTAAATAAAATTAAAAATGAAAATGTAACAGAAGACGAACTCGAAAATGCTAAATTAACATTGAAAAATAGAATTCTAAACGCATCCGAGCTTACTGAAGATAAAAATCTTTCTCTAATGGAAGGTCTAAAATCTTTCTACGGGCCGGCTCTTGACAACAAAACAATCGATATGATTGACAAAATAACAGTAAAAGATATAAAAGATACAGCAAACTATATTTTTAACACAAAACCTGTAATCTCAGTTGTAGCAACAAAAGACACAATCGATTACAACAGTGAATACTTAAAAAAACAGGGCAAAGTTGTTTCTATTCAGTAAAAATCTGAATTTTGAATTTATATTTTAAACTTATTTTGTATGTGCTAAAAAATCAACTTATTCGACTTTAGTAGTACGATTTTATAATTATTTTTATTTTTTTTAAATAAAGTCATTGAGTAATGGCTTTTTCTGCCAAAAATTTTTATCCTTAAGTCAGGGTGATTTATGAACAAAAGACTTGGGATAATCTTAATAATGCTTTCATTGGCATTTGGCGAAATATCAATCGCGCAAAGCCAATTTTCGCCTGTCTTGACAAAGATGGAAACATCACTCTTTGGACTTGATTATAACAATCAAACAGATGAAGCAAGATTAAAAAGAATTGAAGAAACAGTCTACGGGAGCGCCTCTACAGCGAACATGCAACAGAGAATAAACAAACTTTCAAAAGATTTGTCAGTAGATGTAATCGGGCAAGAAATAAAACCTAAACGAGACACTTTTGAAGAAGATGAAGATAAAGTAAAGGAAGATTTACCCAAAGAAGATAAAACCGTAAACTACCCGATAGTAAACAACCTTGAAAAAGAAGTCTTCAATAAAGATTTCAGAGGGACAGACATAAATCAAAGACTTTCTAATCTTGAAGAAAAAGTTTTTAGAAAAACATTTAACGATGATTTAAACACAAGAGTTGACAGACTAAAAGCAACAATAATTCCTGAAGTTTATAAATCAGCACAAAATGAAGATTCCGAAAGCGATTACACATATTTGAGTGAAAATTCTGATGGTGAAAAATATCCGACACAAACCTTATCACCAGACAGCTTGAATAAAACTCCAACAGGTTTTGCAGCACCTCAACAAAATGACTACAACGAAAACAACAGCGTGCTGGACAGTTATAACGGAAGCTCAAACATAGCAATTCCGCTTGCATCAGTCGAAAAGATGGTGTTAAGAAAATCATATCCTGACGATACTGTGCCAAACAGATTATCGAGGCTTGAGGCAAGAGTTTTTAACTCTACATTTGCCGATGATGATGCAGAAACAAGGCTTGACAGAGTTGCAAGTGCATACCAAGCGAAAAAAAGTTCTAAAAGATACGACAATAACAAATTTTCTCAAAACATGGCAACAGCAATGCAGGTCGGCGCATTTTTGCTAATGATTTTAGCCTGTATTTTATAGCCTAAATCCCAATTTCTTTCAAAATTCCCTGTCTGATTTCAACTGCATCAACACCTAACTGCTGAAGAGTTTTCATCGCAACAGAAGATGCCTCTGCTGTTATTGCATATAACAAATGTTCAGACATAATTCTTGGTCTGTTGTATTTTTTCGCCTTTTGCCAAGCTACTTCCAAGACTCTTTTTGCACGTCTTGTGAAAATTATTTCTGTGTCATAATACTCGTTGCCATATCCAATCAATTTTTCAATGATTTCTCTGACATCTTTAAGCTTAATTCCCAGTTCATTCAAAACCTTAAAACCAATACCGGTTCCTTCACTTATAATTCCAAGCAAAATCATCTCGGTTCCGACAACGTTTCTACCAAGTCGTCTTGCTTCTTGTTTTGCAAGTCTAAGAATAGTAAGCGCCTGCGGCATCTGTTTTTCAATAGGTTTCAACACGTCACTAGCCAAATCTTCATGATTAGTGTTCAACTTGGAGAAAATATCAAAGGCAACGCCTTTTTTTGTCTTTAACAATCCGAGAATAATATGTTCAGGTTTTATCTGCAAAGATCCAACCTCTTTTGCAGTCTGCAAAGCCATATCCATAGCCGCAAAAGCACTTGGAGTAAAAACTACTCTCTGTACATCATATTCGGACTCTCTTGATGGCGTTTGTGACAACAATTGCTCAAAATTTTCTGATGAAATTCCATTATCTGCCAAAATTTTTGCCAATTCTGACTCTTTATCTTCTAATATTGCAGATATTATCTGCTCTGTACCGAGGATTTCATAGCTTGATTCATGAAGCTTCGCCAAGGCTCTTTCCAAAACTTCTGAAACATTTGCATCCTCAAACATCCTCTCAGTAGTAAGCTCGGATTCTGTTTCTTTAATATCTTCTATTTCAGGGTGCGAAAGCTTTTTTGATTTTTTTTGAACCAATCTCAACAAAATATCTTTTGCATTTTTTATATCGAAATCAAAATCTTCTAAAATTCTTTCATTGTAAGACAACTTGTCACTAATTGCAGAAATAAACAAGTGCTCATACAAAACATAACTATTTCCGGATTTATTAGCAAGGTCTAAAGTATTTTTCAACAAAACTTTAAACTCATCACTAAATGGCACTGAAGCTAATTTCCTTTGAGATTTTTCAAAACGCAACTTTGATTCAACTTTCTCTCTCAAATTATCTTCAGTTATTCCATACATTCTAAAAAGTTTCAAAGAAACACCCTTGGCATACTTTAAAATCCCCAATAATAAATGCTCAGGCTGAACATAAGAATTTCCCATATTTTTCGCAAATTCTTGAGCAGCGGTAACAACATTTATAGCTTTTTCGGTGAATCTTTCAAACATAATATTCCTTTTATATTAGGGCGAAAATTAAAAATTTTCGCCCTGACTTAACTATTCTTCTTCTGTTTCATCTTCCGTTTCAAGATTTTCGATATAATCAGAAACTTTGTCGAACTCTTCATCATCATCGATGGCTTCAAACAAATAATCTTCTCCATCTTTTGACAATCTCATAAGAACAACTTCGCCGTCTTCTATTTCGTTTTCAACAGGAAGCAAAAGCGCATATTCTTTTTCTTCAAATTCTACTATATCAAACAGTTCAAAATTCACTACATTTCCATCTTCATCAACTGTCTCTATCAATTGTTTTTCTTCTTTTGCCATCATAATCTCACTTTCATATTTAGTTTTGCGAAACTCGCGTTTATTAACAAATTTATTTTAACAGAAACAAAATCTATTTCTACCCCTTTGAAAGATATTGCTCAAGCAGAATACAAGCGCTTTCTATATCAACCAAACCTTTATTTTTTCTAAAATCGATTTTTTTCATCCTTAAATTTTCTTCTGCCAAATCTGAAGTCAATCTTTCATCCTCGAAAATCAACACAAAATCATCCTTGAAATTTTGCGCAAAAGAGATACAATCATCTGCTTGAGAGCCTTTTGTTCCATCCATGTTATAAGGAACACCTATAACAATTTTTTCGACTTTATTTTCAAGAGCAATTTTTTTTATCAACTCAACTGCAAGCTCTTCCGGCTTTCTATCAACAACAGAATGACCGTTTGCAAGGACGTGCAAAAAGTCGCTCAGAGCTACCCCAATCCTTTTTGTACCGACATCGAGTGACATTATTTTATACATAAAACCTCAATTTTTAACCCAACATTTCTCTATCTGAGAAATAACATGCTCTATTTGCTTCAATGACAATAAAACGCTTCTTTGATTGTTTCGCATAGCAAAAATATTTGTCATTTTATGCTCATCTTTATACTTAAATTTCTGTGACATGTAATATTCATAAATGCTTTTTCTTATAATATTTTTTTCTAGTTCACGCTTATGCTCATCATCAAAATATAAAGAATAGAGAATTTGAGCATCTTCGTTTTCTGCTGCCAAATATTTCAAATACGCAGACATTAAAATTCTTTTATCCAGTAAAGTTTTTTCTTCTGCATCAAAAATATTTTCACAAGATTCTTCTACAATTTCTTCAAAATTATAATCAAAAGCATCGCCTAAGATTTTTGAATTCATAGAATCAACAAGTTTTTTGAAAGTTTCACTATATTCAGTATCCAAAAACCACCTTTGTACAAAATCCATTAATGCAATTTTTGCAAAATCATTTTCGCCAAGAGGTTTAAGCTCTATAGCGCTTTTCAAAGTAAGCTCGTATGGAACAGCATCAGGTTCAATATCAGCCAAAAGCATTTTCCAACAAATGAACTCATAAGAAATTTTTCCACCCAATTTCCTTGTTAATTTTTCAGCCTTAGCAAACAAAACTTTTGCAACATGAGGGTTGATATAAATTTTTTCATCATTTCCATAAAACTTAGACACTATTCTCTCAAATTCACTTTTAGAAATTTGATTAAATCCAAAACAGTCTACTATTCCAACAACATCATTAATAACAACCGCCATCATCTGAATAGTTTCATCATCACGCTCTCTTGAAAAAATAACCGCTTGATTTCCATGACCGTCAGGATAACTTGAATATGAACAATAAGGTTTTGTAGAAAGGACTTTCTTATAAAAATCAAGAGCGTTGTCTTCTCTAACACCTGCAATTTTTAACTTGGAAATATTTTTTTTGACCGCTGATATAGTTTCTTCATCTTCAACAAAATCCAAAGCTTCCAAAAGGGCATGAAGAGCCAATTGGGATTTGGTTTCGCCCAAAACTTCCAGCGCAACTTTTCCAATTTCTGTATTTGGAGAATATAAAAACAAAGGATTTAGAATATTAGCCAAATCATCCGAAGAATAATCTTCTCCTAATGATTTTACCAAAACTTTTTTATCAAAATCCGACAGAGACACAAGGAAATCCAAAAAATCAATCTGTGCTTCTGGGTTAACTATTGCGACATGGAGCAATTTTTTAGTATCCGCGTCAATAACATCTTTTGGGTTTTCAAAACATTCTTCAATTTTTTCGTAATCGACTTTATTGCCCATTTCTTTTAAAACATTTAGAATGATTGCTTTTAGAGCATCTTCAACCTGTGGATTTTTTAAAGTATCCCACAATTTAGCTTCGACTGCTTTTTCTTCGCATAGTTTGAGCATCAAAAAACAAACTGAAATTCCTCTTTGTTCGCTTGATTTGGCCAATTCTTTTGTCAAAGTTTCTAATATAAACTCTTTATCTTCTTGCTGAGAAAGAGTTACTAACAAAGAATCAACCTGCTCAGAATCCAAATTCGTCTGAAGCTTTGATACAACTGATAAAATTTCTGCTTTAATCTGAATTTTGTTAAGTTGAGACATTATCTCGCCTTTCCCCAAAATGCATCTAGAATCATTTGAGCTTCCGCCGATGGCATTCTGTCGTTTAGTATTAAATATTGCACAGCAATCATAGTACATTCAGAACAGATATTAACGCCCGGTCCCTGAACCATTTTTATCACCTGCGTATTCGGTCTTTTACAAAAACTGCAGTACACAGCATCGTCTTGCGACGATTCATTCACTTCTTCTTTTTTTGCTTTTTTTGAACCCAGTCTAACGACTTTATCCTCTGACATTAATATCTCCTTTGTTCACAATTTGAATAATCTTCTAAAAATTTACCTTTATATTGTAACTTAAATTTTTAATATTGCCAAATATTTAATTTTGTTATATTATAAATTTTACAAGAATGTTAAATTAAGGGGTCAAAAGGTTATGAAAAAAGCTTTTCTACTTGTTGTAGTATTGTTTGTATCTGTAATATCAACAGCTTGCATAAACAATTTTGCGGTACAAGAGCTTAACAGCAAAGCAAAATCTTATCTTGACAGCGGCGATTACGAAAACGCAATCAGCAGGCTTAAATCAAGTATTGATTTGGACAGCACAATTTTTGAAACCCACTACAACCTTGGAATTGCATACACACAAGCTGAAAAATATCCTGAAGCTGTGAAAACATTTCAGAGTGCAATAAAACTTAGACCAAGCTTTGCAGACACATACTATTCACTTGCTGTAGCACAAGAAAATTTTGCCAGAGGAATTATTGAAGGGTCAATAACCTCTGATGGGAAATCCACAAAAGACGAAAAACAAAAAAATGATAATGAAGATGAAAATTCATCAGCGAAAGCTAAAATAAAACTTTCTGATGCCGATAATACTAAAATAGCAGAACTTTTTGACGGCGCAATAAATTCATACTCAACATACATTGAAAAAGGTGACAATGTCGAAGATAAGTCTGAAGTTGAAGAAAAAATTGAAAAATTAAAAACAGAAATCTTAAAATATTCCGCAAATAATACAGAAAGCGTTCAGTAAAAAATGTTTGCATCGCCTGGTGAAATAGCATTTCAAATTGGCTCCATTTACGTTTACTATTACGGAATTTTTATGGCTTTTTCACTGTTAATCGGTGTTTATATCGCCAATGCAATAACAACAAAGTTTTATCCTGAAATAAATTCAGAAATAATTTTTGACATCGCCCCTCACATAATAATCGGCGCAATTATCGGAGCAAGACTTTATTACTGCCTTTTAAGCTATAGTTACTTTGTAAAAAATCCGTTTGAAATAATACAAATCTGGCATGGAGGAATATCCATCCACGGCGGAATAATAGGCGGATTGATTACAGGAATAATTTATGCAAAAAGAAAAAAACTACCAATACTAAAGCTTTGCGATATTTTTTCATACGGACTTGTTATCGGACAGGCAATTGGAAGATGGGGTAATTTTTTCAACTCAGAGGCCTTTGGGCGCCCCACAGAATCATTTTTCAAGCTATACATACCAATATACAAGAGACCACTTGAACTTATGCAATACAACTTTTTTCACCCGACTTTTTTATACGAAAGCATCGCTGATATTTTAATTTTTCTAATTTTATTTTTTATAATAAGAAAAATTTATCAAAAAAAAGACGGTATAATTTTTTTCTCCTATCTGGCAATGTATTCCCTTGTTAGGTTTTTTATCGAAAGTCTTAGAATAGACAGCATTTTAAATATCTTTGGTATTCCAATAGCGCAAATTGTATGCATTTTTACAATAATTTTGTCGCTATATTGCATAAAAAAAATCAGCTCTAAAAAACTAGATAGCCCAACGGAAGCCAATTTGTAAAGCAACACCGTTTCTGCCGCCACTTCTTGCCATTGCTTGAACAAAACCGCTTAAGCGTTCTTTCCACTTACGCTGAACACCAAGTCCATATTCAAAATATGGATCTATAGAAAGTTGTGGGAGCTCAACATTGTTTGCATAAAAACGGTTTCCGTTCATTGAATTGAAGACCATATTCATTGCAACATAAGGCTGCCAACCGTTTTCATAATTTGCAATCAATTTTACCCCAGGTATAAATTGAAAAGCATGAAGCGCATCAGAAGTTATATCAACACCTGCCGCGGTTGTATAGTCAAAAGTTTTTGCCATTGTATAAGCAAGAGTGAAACTTGGTTGTAAAATGTATCTGCCTTCTCTGAACTCAAAGTTATAACCTGTTTTTAAAGCTGCACCGCCGAGCATTGTTGTAAAATTATCGTTTCCGTATTCAGTTGTAGCATTACCGACACTTGCGCCTGCATTAACAGTTAAAGCAGCAAAGAAATTTTCTTTGTAAATTGTTCCTGTAACCCCGAGGATTCCACCATTTTGATAAGATCCTACATTGTCGTAATTTTGGTGGGAGCCGTTATAAGCAGCATAAACAGTCAAATAGCCATCAAAGCCTTCTTTTAAATGAACCATATCAGAATCAGCACCGACAATCATTCCATAGCCGACACTTGAAACATTCGGCCCGTTTTTCAAAGGAATATTTTCAAATGATGAATAATTTTTTACCCAAACACCTTTGCTTGCTTCTGCAAAATAAGTAGGAGAAAAAACTTGTCCATCAGAAATTGCGCTTCTTGCTCTATATTTCATCGCCAAGCGTTCCATTCTTGTCATTGCCATAATTGCATCTGTTCTTCCCAAAACTTCCTGATAAACATTTGCCTGATTGACATAAATACCGCTCATTGAATTTACAGGTGAAGATACAATTGAAGATGTAAAACCTTGGTTTGCGACGTTTAAATTTCCGCTTGATGCATCATAAGAAAGCCCGTATTTAAATATTGGAGTAGTAATTTGGCTTGCAGAACCGTTTAATGTAATAAAGTTTCTAGTCGCGTCATTTGCAACAGAAATGTTTGAAATTTGTCTGTCACTTGTTGACAAAAGATTTATAGTGCTAATGTCTATTTTACCTGTTCCAGTTGCCGTATTAACAGATGTAATTCTATCTGCAACTGAGTTTTTCAAATCCAAATCAATTCCAACACTTGTAACCCCGTTTACTGACAAATTATTCAAGCTTACGTTTCCAACAGAGCCGTTTATCAAATTGATATTGCCGCCGTTCAAATTCAAATTATTTCCATTCAACCAACTTTCTTGAGTCATAAACATGTCAGTGTGATTAAGATTTACTGTTGAATTAGAAATAGATTCATTCAACATTATCTGTCCTGTAATATTGATATTATTGTTTATATCAGCTGATTTGATTTTGTCATTAATAATGAAAGAACCGCCGTTTGTAGCATTCAAATTTAGCGTTCCGCTTTCAAGATAAATCGCATTAGACTGACCTGAAGCTTTGTTTCCGGAGAAAACAACCTGTGAATTATCAGCAACAACATTTAGTGTTCCTTTTGAATAGATTGCACCACCGTTTACTGAAGCAGTATTGCCTAAAAATGAAGTATTTTTTACTGTCATTGTTCCATCATTATAAATAGCACCGCCGTTTACAGCTTTATTCATTAAAAACCCTGAATCGGATATTACAGAGTTTCCTTGGCTATATACAGCACCGCCATTTGCATTAGAGGTATTGGTTGAAAAAGTCACATTAGAAAGGTTTTGCTCTCCGAGATTATAAACCGCACCGCCATCAGAAGATGCAGTATTATAATAAAAATTAGAATTTGAAATTACAGAGCCGCCTCCGGCATAAAGAGCCCCGCCTTTTCCTGATGAAGTGTTGTTAGAAAAATCAGAAGAAGAAATTGTATTTTTTGCACCGGCATAAATTGCGCCGCCGTCAGAGCTTGCTTTGTTTGCATAGAAACTTGATTTTGAAATTGACTGTTCGCCTAAATTGTTGTATATGGCGCCACCTTTACCAGATGCTGTATTTGAAGTGAAATTAGAATTAACAAAAGATGAATTTGCACCGACAAACAAAGCACCACCATTTCCGCCAGCTTGGTTTTGGCTAAATGCAGATGAAGAAACAGTTTGCTGAACGCCACCATATACAGCTCCACCGTCTTGAGTGGATTTATTTGTTATAAATGCTGAATTTGAAATAGTTTGAGCGCCGGTATTATTATAAATTGCACCACCATTTGCCTGTGTTTGGTTTGCTGTAAAATTTGTATCAGAAATTGATGCTGTTTTTTCTGTATAAATTGCACCGCCGTTTGAAGTCGCCGTGTTGTTTTGGAATGAACTTGTTGCAACACTCAAATTACCTGTGTTGTAAATAGCCCCACCGCTTCCGCCTAAAGCTTTGTTACTTTCAAAATAAACCGTTTCTATATCCAAAGTCGGATTTGTGTTATAAATTGCACCGCCATCAACTCCGGCTTCATTGAATTTGAAAGCAGAAGAGTTTATATCAACCAAAGAATTTGTACCAGCGCCGGTCATAATAGCATAAATTGCTCCACCCTTGCCTGAAAGAGCTTTGTTTGATTCATACATAGAATTTTTAGCTTCAAAAACACTATTGCTGTTGAAAGTATCCGTCTTTAATTCATAATAAACAGCACCGCCGTTTTCTGAAGCTGTATTTGATTTGAATAAATTGTTATCAAAAATAATTCTTGATTTTTCAGGATTATCTTCTACTATATAAACCGTTCCGTTGAACCCTTTATTTGAAAGGTATTCTGAATTTTTTATAGCCAATTTATCTTCTTTATCTTTAGTCAAGAAAAAGAAGCCGGCTGTTCCATTATATTGAGATTCATTTTCCTTAAAAATGTTATTATCCAACAATACATCTGCAAGATTTACGTTATTTGTTGAAACATAAAAAGCAGAAGCCAATGAAGAGGCATTAGAGATATTTTTTTCAAATAAACTATTTGCCAATGTTACATGATTTTCATACCCACTTAAATTATTAAAAAGTAAAGAAGTTATATAGTTTTTATTATTAATAAATTGTAATTTGTCATAAACCAAGTTGCTGACCTGAAGACCGCCTTGAGTCGCAATACCAAAATAATTAACGCCATCTAAATTTTTAAATACTGAATTTTTTATTGATAAGTTATATATATTATTATAATTAGAAGGAAGTAAATAAATAATATTTGCGTATATATCAACCCCATCAAAAGTTATATTCGAAAAATTAACATTAAGCTCATTAAAATTATTAACTCCTAATGAAAAACCATTTTGTATAACTGTATCAACTGATGATGTATTTAAGATCGAAAGATTGCTAACATCAATATCTGCACGACTGGACAAACTACTATTTCCGCTTGTGTATAAATCAAATAAACCAACACCATCTACAATATTAGAATCAAACAAAACATTATTGATGCTTATACCAACATTCTGCATATTATAGCTTGTATGAAAATCAATTAATTTATCAACTGAACTATTAACTACGCTTAGATTTTCAACATTAAAATTGAAATCAGAATTTTGTAAATATATCGAAATAGCATAATCACCATCTGTCATATTTACATTGTCCAATGAAATATTTTTCAAATCCAAATCATAAATTGGGGCATTATTACCATTTAAATTTAAATTTATCAATTTTCCTTCAGTAACAATATTACTAAATTTCACATTGTCCAAAAGAATTTTTTGTTCTTCGGGGGTATTGGAATATGCTGTAGAAGTCAGATATATCAAATCATTATCAAAGTTACCATTGAATTCCAAATTTGTAAAACTAAAATTGTTTGAATTGTGACCATAAACATTTATATTAAGACCAGAATCAGTAAATTTTGAATCGGAAAGATTAAAATTAAAAGCACCTGTCGAAGAATTATCAGAAAGACTAAGAGAAACAGGGGTGTTTATAAATGTTGAATCAGAAATGTTAATATCCACAGCTGAAGTATAGAAAGATGACATTTCAAGCTTATATGCATTATCAAATGTTGAATTATCAATAATTGAAGTAAATGAATCATTTTGGATACTATTAAAATAAACAGCACTATCTGAAGAATTTGTAAAAGAACTGTTCTTAATACTTGTAGAGAACGCTCCACCATTGTTCAAATATGCATACACTGATTTGCTGGAATTGTTAATGAAAGTTGAACCTGAAACAGAAACATCAACGCTTGATGAATTTTTTTCGCTACATATTGCATTAACACCAATTTGAATACCATTATTAGAATCAAAAACTGAATTTTCGATTTCAATTTTTGAATTTTTCTCACCATAAATCAAATTCATACTTATTGGGCTATTGTTTTGATAAAAAGATGAATTTGAGATTTTAAAATTAAAATCCCCAGTTGTATTTACCGAAGTAAAATTCAAAACCCCTGACGTGTTTGACCTAAAATCACTATTATTAATATTCAAATTATAACCTTGAGCAATTGGAGGACCTGCATAATTGTAAAAAATTACAGGCGCTGTGTTTGAATAAAATTTTGAATCAGAAATGTTTAAAGTAGAAGATCCGGCTGTTGGCAAATTATACGAAACAACAGGCTGAGAATTAGATTGAAAAACTGAATTGTTTATATTTGCCGTTGTTCCGTTAGACAAAACAATTGCAATTGCTGAAGTGAATCCGCTTACTGATTTTTCAACCTGTTCGCTGACTTCATTGTAATATCCTGCATTTTCAAGAGTTAAACTTTTACCTTCTCCTACGACAAATCCCTGCTTACCTCCGCCGTTTAAATTGTAGTTGTTACCGTTATAAACAAAAGTATCACCTGCCGTAATAGATGAAAGATCAGATGTTAATGTAATATTTTCTGTCTGCTTAAAAGTGACCGTATCAGACGAATCAGAAATAGCTGTATTTAAAGAACTCAATCCCCCTTGATAAGTTGCCTCTGAAGCACAAGAAACACCCGCAACACCACACAATGTTGCAGCCATCAAAAGGCTCACTATAAAATTGCTTCTCTTCATATCCAAACGACTCTCATGGATTAGGGTAACATTATTATATTTAATATAATATATGCCACATTTCAAAAAATAATCATTCATTTACATTAAATCTCTTAATAATATGTAAAATATTTATGCTAAAATATTCTTTATGAAAGTATGTGATGAAATTGAATTAAAAATAGAAAAACTATCAAACCTCGGACTAGGCATAGCTAAACACGAAGGTCTTGTTGTTTTTGTTGAAAACTCTTGCCCAGAAGATGTTGTTAAAGCTGAAATTACAAAAGTTAACAAAAATTGGGCTAATGCAAAAATTAAAGAAATTTTGACCCCTTCTCCTCACAGAGTTGAGCCGAAATGTTCTATGCAAAATATTTGCGGCGGGTGTCAACTACAATTTATTGACTATGAATACCAACTAAAACTCAAAAAAGAAATTGTCGAAGACGCCCTAAAATCAATCGGAAATTTAAACATAGAAGTTCAAGACACAATTGCAAGTCCTGAAATATTTGAATACAGACATAAAGTTCAATATCCGATATCTCAAACAAAAGTTTCAAAAAGAATTTTGGCAGGGTACTATAAAGCTAAATCTCACGAAATTGTAAACATCAAACACTGCCCTATTCAGCCACAAATTTGCGATGAAATTATTGAATACATAAGAAACAAAGCATTTGATTTTGGAATTTCAGGCTACAATGAAAAAAAACACGTTGGAGATTTAAGACACGTTGTTCTGAGAGTATCTAAAGCGACAGACAAAGTTCTTGTAACTCTTGTGGTCAACTCAACAAAAACATTTGAAAGACTAAAAGACTTTGCGCAAGATATTTATTCTAATTTCAAAACAGTAAGCGGAGTTTGCGTAAATTTCAATTCTAAAAAAACAAATGTAATTCTTGGCGGACAAACAGAGCTTGTCGCAGGAAAAGATTTCATCAAAGAAAGAATTATTGACAAAACGTTTAGAATCGGTTCAAATACGTTTTTTCAAATCAACCCGAAAAGTGCAGAAAACATTTTTCAGTTTGTCAAAGACTACATAAAAAACAACTTTGAAAACCCTACTATACTTGATGCATACGCAGGTATAACCTCTTTTGGCATAACACTTTCCGACGTTTGTCAAAAAGTCGTCAGTGTAGAAGAGAACAAAGATTCAGTGGCTCTGGCAGACGAAACAATTAAGCTTAACGAAATTAAAAATATTGAACTTCATAATATGGAAGCCCAAAAATTCTTTGAAAAAGAATTAAAAACAAAAAAAAGAAAATTTGATGTAATAATCTTAGACCCGCCGAGAAAAGGCTGCAGCGAACAAAGCTTGGAATATGCTCTAAACTTGTCCAGAAACAAAATCATTTACGTCAGCTGCAACCCTGCAACATTTGCACGCGACTTGAAATTTTTAACAGAAAAAGGCGCAAAAGTCGAGTTTATACAACCTTTCGACATGTTCTGCCACACATACCACATCGAAAGCGTTGCAATAATTTCAGTCTAAACCAATACGTCGATAACACCTTCAACTCCAGGTTTTTCTGTTTTTATTATATTAGCGCTTGTTATCGGATCTACTAATTTTTTCAAACCATTTGTTGCATTTGATATCAGTGCAAAATAATAACCTTTATTAGCGTTGGAAAAATCATTTTCACCGTCACCTACAGCAAAAACTTCTTTCTTTTTTAGACCTAAAGATTTTCTTAAATGCTCAGAAGCCATACCTTTGTTATTTGCACTTATAAGCAGAGAATCATAAGTTCCATCAGGATAAAGTCTTGGCTTGTAAAGTTTAACAAGCTCCACAGATTCATCATGGTTAAAATATGACCTCAAACCTTCATATTCTCCATATTCTTTTGGATAATGAAAATGAGTTATCGTTGAAGTTATACCTTTATGCATAAGCCCATTTTCAATTTCTGGTATAACTCTATCTTTAATATTTGGAGCCAAAACTAGTCTAACGCTGGTTTGAGATAAATTTCCATCATATTCTGAAATTTTGGAACCCCAAAATTCTTTCTTAGTGAGAGGCATGTCTTCAGGAGCAATTTTGTTTATTTCATGAGGCGCAAACATGTTTTCTTTTCTTTTTGCATAGTCTACTAAAAAATTATGTACTTCTCCTTTTGGAAAAGATTTTTTCAGCTTTTCAGCCCAGCTTGTTACTTCTTGAAATTCGCCGTCAACATTTTTAAATATAGTTCCACCATTATTGCCTATTATATAATCAGCGGGCGCAAGAACATTGTTCTTAATCAAGGAAACAATTTTTTCATAACCTCTGTCCGAAGAATAAGCAAATTTAATATTTTTCTCTTTCAAATGAGAAAATAAAACATTTCTAAACGGTTGCTCATATGCAGCCCCATCCGCATCAGAAAGATCAAATTTCCAATGTTTAAGAGTTTCATCAATGTCAAATATTGCCAATTTTATTTTTGCATTTTTTGGCAATAATCCTAAAAACTTCACACTGTCTGTCTCATGATTTTTTAGCGGTTTGCTTTGGTATGAAGTTGATACTCCACTATTTTTCTCTAAATTTTTGTTCCTAAAAAACGATACATGTCCTACCCTCATAAAATCCTCCTCAATAATCCCCAAACATATTTTATGCTACATGTGTAAAAAGAAAAGCTTTTGTATATACTATTTTAACAAAATTTAACCGTTAAAATTGGCTCTCGACTTTTATTTATGTTTTTAGTACGATTGAAAAGTAGATTTGTGTGAGGCGCGAGGTAGAAAAAATAATCTACATTGAACTCAAGACCTCATCCTAACCTTCACAGTGAAGGGACAGATAACTAAAAGGAGAAATTAAACATGCAAGTAATACTAAAAAAAGACGTTCAAAACCTTGGCGAAGCCGGTGATTTGGTTAACGTTAAAGATGGTTATGCAAGAAACTTTTTGCTTCCTCAAAAAGTTGCAGAAGTTGCAACTGCTGGAGCTTTGAAAAATCGTGAACAAAACCTTGCAAGAATCAAAGCTAAACAAGAAAAATTGCACCAAGATGCGTTAGAAAAAGCTAAGAAAATTGAAGAATTTGCTAAGCTTGAACTTTCTGCAAAAGCTGGTGAAAGCGGAAAATTGTTCGGGACAATTACAACTAAAAAATTGGCTGAAGAACTTCTTGCTAAATCAAGCATTGACGTAGACAAGAAAAATATCACTCTTAATGCGGCTATTAACAAAGTCGGAGAGTACAAAATGACAATCAAATTAACTTCTAAAGTTAAAACTGAAATTGCGGTTGTTGTTACAGCATCAGAAGTTCTTAAAGAAGAACTTCAAGAAGAAACAGCTTCTGAAGAATAATAGAAATAACGCGCGAATTGCTTTTTGCAAATTCGCGCGTATTTTTTAACTGGTGGATATGGAGAAAGATAAATCTTTAAGTTTAAAAAGTTTGGCTATTGGTTCATTGCCGCACGAAGACGTTAAAAAGGCAATGACTTTGGTTGAGGAAAATTTTTCAGCAATCCCTTTTTGGCCACAACTTGCAAAACACAACAAAAACGAGGATATGATAATCCAATTTCTGGAACAAATTCCAGGTCTTGTGGTTTCTGAAAATAAAATTTATCTCGATAACGAAACAGAAACTTTTTACGAACAACTCGAATCTTTATTTTTGGATTATGAAGAAATTTTCGGCGCTAACTTTGGTTCAAACATAGATAAATATTGCATTTCTGATAATTTTTCGTCCACTTTTGGTGAATTTATAAATATTATAAAAAAATATACCCCAAACTTTGCAAAAGGACAAATAGTAGGGCCGTTCACGCTTTCAACAACACTTGTCGACAAAAACGGAAGACTTTGTTTTTACGACGAAACGCTTAGAGAAGTTATAACAAAACACCTAACAATGAAAGCTTTGTGGCAAATAAAAGAAATTAAAAAAGCAAATTCCGAAACAACGCCGATTATTTTCATTGATGAACCATCAATTTCTCAACTTGGCACCTCAGCATATTTGACGATTTCTAAAAACGAAGTCTTATCAATGTTAAAGGAAGTTTCTGACAAAATCAAAGAAGCAGGCGCAATGAGTGCAATTCACTGTTGTGGAAAAAGCGACTGGACAATTCCTATCGAAAGCGGAGTGGATATAATTAATTTTGACGGATTTTTATTCGCGCAAAATTTAAGTCTCTTCTCAAAAAATATCGATGAATTTATTAAAACAGGCGGCTATATCGCTTGGGGAATGATTCCGACACTTGATAAAGATGCGCTTGAAAAAATAGATTTATCAGAACTTGAAAATATATTTGAAAAAGCACTTAAGTTCCTCACTGACAAAGGCGTAGATAAAAACATTTTGCTAAAACAAAGCTTGATAACTCCATCTTGCGGAGCAGGCTCATTATCAATAGAATTGGCAGAAAAAGCAATGAACCTTACAAAAGATTTTTCACAAAAACTAAACAATATTTATAAGGAGATACTGTGACAAGTAAACTTGCAATAATGGGAAAAAGCGGAAGCGGTAAAACTACAGTAACAAAAGCATTTATGCGCTTGTTCCAAGAAGTTTATCCCGAAAAATCAATTTTGTTGTTTGACAATGACCTCTCTAGCGAATTGGGACACAGTTTTGGGATGGATATCAGAAATACAATTTACGGGATTAGAAGCGGAAAACACGAATACAAAACAGGAATCCCTGAGAATATGACAAAACAAGAATTTATTGAATGGGCGCTTGAAGATATTGTTGTTTCTGTTGACGAAAACGTTGACATAGTTGTTTCTTGGTTTGTTGGTTCAAAAGATTGCCGTTGCCCTATTACAAAACAAATTAACGATGCAGTTATAAAATTAATCGAACGCTATGATATCGTAATCTTTGATTGCGAATTTGACTTAAAATATCTGAATCAACTTGTAGATATTGAAGTTGACACCGCTTTAATCATCGCAAACCCAACGGATGAATCAGCACATTTGGCAAAACGTATAGAAGAATTTTCAGAAAAATATTCAGCAGGCGGACAAATGGGAGTTGTTTTAAACAAAGTTGAAAACAGAGAAATAACATCGGTTTACGAACTTTTGAAAAAATATGACCTTGATATTCTTGGTGTAATTCCTGTTGATTCAGAGCTTTCCAAACATTCTATCGAACGTGAATCAAAAATTGTACAAGATGCTATAAAGCAATTTTATTACAGATTAAACATGCCTCAAGGTTAAATCATAAATTCTCTTTTTATTAATCTTGGCATTAATCCTTTTTCTTGATATACTAAAAAGGAAAAGAGGCAAAATGACTGTTATATTAGATGGAAAAAGTTTATCAGCAAAAATTTTAGAAAACGTTAAAAATGAGGTTTCAAAATTAGAAAAAAAACCTTCTTTGGCGGTTATTTTGGTTGGCACAGACCCAGCTAGCGAACTATATGTAAGCTTAAAGAAAAAAGCTGCTGAAAAAATCGGAATTAAATCAGAAATAATAACATTGGCTGAAAACATTGACGAAAGCACCCTGCTTTCAAAAGTTTCCGAACTTAATAATGACCCGAGCACGACAGCAATATTAGTGCAACTTCCTTTGCCTAAACATCTTGATGAAAAAAAAGTCATTCAATCAATTTGTCCCAAAAAAGACGTAGATGGATTTACACCCGAAAATATCGGCAAAATATCTATCGGAGCAAAACCTTTTGCATATCCATGCACTCCAAAAGGAGTCATTAAAATTTTAGACGAATACAATATAAAAGTAGCAGAAAAGCACGCCGTAATAATCGGACGCTCTAATATTGTAGGCAAACCTCTTGTACAAATGCTTTTAAACAGAGATGCAACTGTTACGATTTGCCACAGCAAAACAAAAAATCTTGAAGAAATAACCAAAACAGCTGATATTTTAATCTCCGCTGTTGGAAAACCTAAACTGGTAACTGCTGATATGGTAAAACCAAATGCGGTCATTATAGATGTAGGAACTAACAAAGTCAACGGCAAACCTTGCGGTGACGTTGACTTTGAAAATGTGTCTCTTAAAACTTCTTATATCTCTCCTGTACCGGGTGGTGCTGGTCCAATGACAATTGCCTGCTTGATGGAAAATGTTTTAGAATTATGCAGAGAAGCTTAATTTGCAGCTTTTCTTGATATTTTCTCCGATGACTTTATCATAGCTTTCGATTTCGTTGTTGATAAGAGTCAATTGTGATTCGATTCCTTCTTTTTTGGAATCATAATATTCTTGCTGATTCTGAAGATATGCCAAAGCATCTTCATCGTCACATTCTTCTGAATAATAATCATTTATCTCTTCTGTAATCTCGTTGTACTCATTTTCGTACATCATCATTTCATATTCAAGACCACTTTTTTCAAGAGTTAAAAAACTTTTTTCAATTCCTAATGATAAAAATGCCATTTTTGCTCTCCTGTTTGTTATATCTCATATATATATTAAGTATATACTCAACTCAAAATTGCAAGATTTGCCATTTTTGTTAACATTTTGTAACAATTAAATGAAAACATATATTGCCTATTGCTTTTAGAGCTATGTTTGTAGCTATAATAGGGGTATGGAAATTGCAGAAAAAAGTAAAAAATCATTAGAATTTGATAAAATCTTAGAAAAATTATCAGGCTTTGCTAAATTAAAACAGAGCAAAAAATTATGCATCGAACTAGGGGTGTTATCAGAATTTGCTGACATTAACAGGGCGCTTAATCTAACAGAAGAAGCGAAGAATCTGCTGGATTTTGCTAAGGAGTTGCCTATTGATTTTGTTGCCGAGATTGAAAAAATAGAAAACTCTACGATTAACAGCTATTTATCAGAAGAAGAAATCGTAGACGTTGCAAAAACTATTAGAACATACAGGGTTATTAAAAATTTTTTGAAAACAAATCTTAAAGATGAGAGTAAACTTTTGATACTTGGAGAAAACTTGTATTCTAACAAGGAGCTTGAGGATAAAATTTTTGACTCTTTTGACAGCAGTTTAAAAATAAAACCTGATGCAACACCTGAGCTAAAAGGGCTTTTTAATTCACTCAAAGACACTGAAGTCAACTTAAAGACAAGGGTTAATGAGCTTTTAAACAACCCTTCTTTTTCAAAACATCTTCAAGAAATGATTTACACAACAAGAGATGACAGGGTTGTTTTTCAAGTAAGAGCCTCATCAAAAAGCAAAATAGAAGGTATTGTGCATGATGTTTCAGCTACAAATCAGACATTTTACATAGAACCTAAGCAACTTGTTTCTCTTAACAACAAAATCAGAGAAATAAAATCTAATATCAACTCTGAAATCATAAGACTTTTAACTGATTTAACAAAATTAATAAGAAAAGATATTGAAGAAATAAAAACATCAGAAAATATCGTATCAGAAATAGATTTTCATTTTGCAAAAGCAAGATACGCAGTAAAATTAAAAGCCATAAAACCTGAATTAAAACAAGATAAGACAATCAAAATTGATGCAATGAGGCACCCGCTCCTTGCTGAATACGTTGAAAACGTTGTGGAAAATGATTTTTTAATCGGAAGTGATTATAAATCAATTATAATTACAGGCTCCAACACCGGAGGAAAAACAGTTGCAATAAAAACTATCGGATTATTTTTACTTATGACAAAATCAGGACTTTTTCTTCCTTGCCAAGAAGCAAAAATTTATCCCTTTAAAAATATATTTGCAGATATCGGCGACGAACAAAGTATAGCGCAAAGCCTATCAACTTTTTCATCCCACATGACAAACATCATAGACATTATAGAAAAAAGCGATGATGAAACATTCGTTATTATTGACGAAATTTGCGCAGGAACAGACCCATTGGAAGGTGCAATCCTTGCACAAGTAATTCTTGAAGAATTAGCTAAAAAACAGGTTACTAGCTGTATAACAACCCACTACGGAGAGCTTAAAGCGCTTGAATTTTCTGACCCATATTTTAAAAATGCATGTGTGGATTTCAACTCTGAAACCTTAAAACCGACTTACAAACTTATTATAGGAATTCCTGGATTAAGCAACGCAATCTCCATATCCTCAAGCCTTGGACTAAAAAAAGGACTTACAGATAAAGCAAAAAATATTTTGGTTTCGCAAAAAGACCCTACAATTGTCGTTGTAGAAAAATTACAAGAAACTCAACAAGAGCTTTCAAAGAATTTGACGGAGAGTGAAATTACTAAAGTCGAAAATACAAATATTAAAAAGGAACTCGAAAAAGAACTCTCTGAAGTTAAAAAAGACAAAAAACGAGTTATTAAATCTATGAAAGCATCTCTAGAAAAAGAACTTGAAGAGGTTAAAAACGAGATAAAAGATATACTCGATGAAATGAGAAAAGAAAAATCAGAAAAAATTGCAAGGCGTTCTTATGCAAGATTAGCTAAATTAGAAAAAAATTACAGGGATGATCTAAAAAACTTTGATGAAAGTGAAAAATATGAAGAACTAAATTGGGAAAACATAAAAGAAGGTGACAAAGTCATGCTAAAAGACCTTCTTCAAGATGTTACTATTCTGTCAAAACCTGACAAAACAGGAAACGTATTTGTTCAAATGGGGCTTATTAAAACAAAAATCAACAAAAATAAGCTTGCGGTATACGATTCTAAAAAAGCAAACAAGACAATTAAAAGATTCACCCCAAAAGAAACTTTCAGTTTAAAAAGAGTAGATATGTCCAACACTCTTGATTTAAGAGGCTACAGAATGGAAGAAGCTCTTGATAGTCTTGAATTTTTCCTTGATAAAGCAAGTCTGGCGAATCTGACACCGGTTTACGTAATCCACGGACACGGAAGTGGAGTATTAAAAAATAGCATCGGAAGCTTTCTTGAAACCTCACCTTATGTTGCAAAATACAGATTTGGCGAACCTGCAGAAGGCGGCGACGGCGTAAGAGTTATTGACATTAATTAACATTTTTTAATAATCCGCATTACTATTTTCGGCTTTTGTCCTTTATCCATCTATATCCCCCAGTTGGGTATATTTTATTAAAAAATGTGAAGTTTTTGCAATTTTTTGTAATAAATTCATGATACTTTGGTATAATTGACCCATAGTGAAAATATTGGAGAGTAGCAATGGTAACAAAACAAAAGGTTTCTGATAGTGAATTTGAAACACTATTAAGCAAATACGATTACAATTTCAAAAAAGGGGATTTGATTAAAGGGGTTGTCTGGGCATATGATTCAGAAGGTGTTATAGTGGATATCGGATCCAAAACTTCAGCTATAGTTCCATCTAGAGAAGCAAAGCTTGACTCTGATGAATCAATAGAAAATGTATTAAAAAAAGGTGAAGAATATGAATTTTTAATTATCAAAGAAGAAGACGACGACGGACGTTTTGTTCTTTCCCGCAAAAAAGTTGATTTGGCATACAGCTGGAAAGAACTTGAAAAAATTAAAGAAGCAGATGAGGTTATTCTCGGAAGCGTTGCGTCCTGTGTTAAAGGCGGAATTTTGGTTGACATCCTCGGAATTAGAGGTTTTGTTCCTTCAAGCCACTTGAGAAGCAAAGAATCTGATATTAATGTCGGAGATAAAATAGAATTGAAAATCTTAACTCTTGACAGTCAACAAAATAACTTCATACTATCTAACAAAAAAGTTTATGCAGAAAACGCAGAAGACGCAAAGAAAACAATCTTCTCTCAAATTGAAGTTGGGCAAATCTTAAAAGGAGATGTTGTGAGAATTGCAGATTTCGGAGCATTTATTGACATCGGAGGTGTTGATGGGCTTCTTCCTCTTTCTCAAATTTCTTGGAGATGGGTTGATCATCCGGCAGATGTTTTAAAAGTTGGTGAAAAAATTGATGTCGAAGTAATTGGCGTAGACCACGACAAGCATAGAGTTAGTTTGAGTTTAAAAAACCTTGAAAGTGATCCATGGATTGAAGCTGAAAAACAGATTAACGAAGGAGACACAAGGGAAGGAACCATCACAAGAATAAAACATTTTGGCGCTTTTGTAGAAGTTTTCCCTGGGGTTGAAGCTCTTCTTCCTCACAATGAACTTCTTGAGTTTCAAAATGCAAACGGAAGCATTTTAAAAGTTGGAGATAAAATTAATACAATTATTCTAAAATTCAACCCAACTGACAAAAGAATTGCTCTTGGAATGAAACAAGGTGAAGCTCCAGAGGCTGAAGCTTAATTAAAGTACAATCAGATAGCTTAGATTTAAAATTGTTGATTTGTGGTAAAATATAATTATACAAACAAATTTGGCTGTTTAAATCTAAACGAGGTATGAAAAATGAAAATAAAAGCTTTTACGCTTTCAGAGGTAATGATTACAATCGGAGTGCTTGGTGTGCTTGC
>JAEWYI010000046.1 GCA_023395735.1 Cyanobacteria bacterium OH_SFB_17 | reverse complement strand
GGGAGGCGATGCGACGATTTAAGATAAAAACAAAAATTTATATAATTCTAAACTTCTAATCCTCTAACTTATCACCTCATAACCTAATAAGCTGCCAAGCTTCTAAGCCTCTGAACATCCAACCTTTAGACTTTCCAAGCTTCCAAACTTCTGAGCTGCTGATTCTCAAAAAACATCAAGTTTCGGTGGGCTGAAGCCCACCCTACAGCTGGGGCGGTTAAATCCGCACCCTACCGTTCCAAACTTCTAAACTTCTAAGCTTCTGAGCTTTCAAGCCTCCAATCCCCATGCTTTTCTGTTTTGAATAAAAAAAAATTTATGTTAAAATGATTTTATGTTTGATTCATTATCCGATAGACTACAAGAGATTATAAGAAAAACATCAGGGAACAAGTTGACCGAAGACAATATGCAAGAAGCTCTTCGCGAAATTCGTCGCGCGCTTTTAGAGGCCGATGTAAATTTAAGAGTCGTAAAATCTTTTATTTCCAACATTAAAGATAAAGCAGAAGGCGAAAAAGTCTTGCAAGGCGTTGATCCTTCTCAACAACTGGTTAAAATTGTTCATGATGAGCTTGTTGAATTATTAGGAAAAGAGCTTTCTCCGCTAAATTTGAGCGGAAACCCATCATTAATTATGATGTTGGGGCTTCAAGGTTCTGGTAAAACAACATCGAGTGCAAAGCTTGCGGTCAAATTAAAAAAAGAAGGCAAATACCCTCTTTTGGTTGCGTGTGATGTCTACAGACCTGCAGCTATTAAGCAATTGGAAACTCTTGGCTCTCAAATCGGGATAGACGTTTTTATAGGCGGCGAGTCAAAAGATGTTCAATCAATAGTGAAAAATGCCCTCGCGCTTGCAAAAGAAAAAGGTTTTAATGTCTTAATTTTAGATACAGCAGGCAGGCTTCAGATAGATACAGATATGATGGCTGAACTTTTGTTGATTGACAGATTTTTTAATCCACAGGAAAAACTTCTTGTAATTGATGCTATGACAGGTCAAGAAGCCGTTAATGTCGCTGAAAATTTTGATGCACAATTGAATGTTACAGGACTTGTTTTAACGAAGCTCGACGGTGATTCAAGGGGAGGCTCAGCGCTTTCTGTTGTGCATTGCACTGGAAAACCAATTAAATTGACCGGTACAGGCGAAAAACTGAACGCACTTGAAGATTTTTATCCTGAAAGAATGGCTACAAGAATTTTGGGAATGGGTGATATTGTTTCACTTGTTGAACGTGCGCAGGAAGTTTTTGATGAAAAACAGGCTTTGGAGCTTGAAAAGAAAATGCGCAAGGCTGAATTTTCTTATGATGATTTTTTAAAAATGCAAAAACAGATGAAAATGTTTGGTTCAATCGACCAAATTTTGGGTATGTTGCCTATACCTAATCTGAAAAAAGAAGATAAGGATTTGATTTCTCATCAAGGTGAAAAACAACTTAAAAGAATCGAAGTTTTTATATCAAGTATGACTCCGCAAGAGCGCTCTAATCCTGAATTAATTAATTCAAGCAGAAAAAAAAGAATTGCTGCCGGCTGCGGGATTTCTGTGCACGAAATTAATCTTTTTATAAAACAATTTGAACAAATGAGAACCATGATGAAAGGGTTTTCTGATGTTAAAGACAAATTTAAAGGCGGCAAGATGAACATGGCGCAAGCTATGAATATGATGAAAAGATTTAAGTAGCAAAGATTGTTAGTCTTCGGCTAAAAATCTTTTTGCAAGTTCGATTTCTTGAGCTTTTTTTAGATTTGGATTTTTAAGTTTGTTCTCTAATATATGGTCAAAAACCTCGCCGAATTTTTTGGAAGGCTCTATTTTTAGCTCCAACAAATCTTTTCCTGTTGTATCTATTTTTATTGTACAAAGTTTATCCAAATAACGGCAAACCTCTTTTTCAAAACCAAGTGATGATAAAATAATTAGAGTTTCAACTTTTAGAGTGGAAAAATTTTTATAGATATCAAAATCCGTTTTCAGGTTTGGTTTTTTGTCGATAAAAGGTTTTGCGCTTGTTAAAATTATTTTTTCACTTTTTGTAAGCTCAAATTTTTCCAAATCATCGCAATTGCTTGCATAACCAAGATATACAAGCCAAGGTTTGGTTGCTTTATATTTTGTATTTTGTTTTTGGAGATTTGTTTTTGGTTTTTCTATCTTTGATTTTGTAATTAATTTATAAATTTCCTGCTCAATAAAAATATCAAAAGTTTTTTGGGAATTTTCGTTAAAAGTTTTTTTTAATTCGTTTTTCACTCTTTTGTAGCACATGTCATAGTTAATATTTTCCAAATATTTTTTTTGTAAATCTAAAGTTTCATTTTCTATTTCAAAGCCGAGTCTTTGAGAGTATTTCAGGGCTCTGAGTATTCTGGTTGGGTCGTCGATAAAACTTTTGTCGTTGAGTATTCGTATTTTTTTGTGTTTTAAATCATCAAATCCGCAGGTGTAATCGATTAAGTCTGCAAAAGAGGAAGTATTTAGAGAAAGTGCAAGAGAATTTATTGTAAAGTCTCTTCTTAAAACGTCTTTTTGGAGCGAGCAGCCAATGTCTTTGACGAGAGGAAGATGCCCTTTTTTCGGGTAACTTTCGCTTCTTGTGGATGCTAAATCAAGTTTGTGTTCTTTTAATTCTATTTTTGCGGTTCCAAAATCAGAATGGATACTTAAAATTTTAGCATCGATTTCTTTTTCAAGGGTTTTGGCAAATTCGATTGCATCACCTTCAACCGTAATATCGATGTCGTCATTTTTTATGTCCAAAAGCATATCTCTTACGATTCCGCCTATCAAGTAAAGCTCTAAGTCTTTCTTCGCAGCAACTTTCGAGATTTGTCCAAAAATTATTTTCAAATCTGCAGTAAAATATGAATTATAATTATCATATAGATTAACGATGTTCATACCCCCTATTTTAGCGTAAAATAAATAAAATAGGAAAGTATCAAATATAAAAATTTTCAAGGGTTGAAAAAGAAAAGGATTGAATATGTTATTAGAGGCAACAAAAGCACTAAATTCAGCATTTAACAATAGTTTTATTAAAAAGTTAAGCCAATATCTTCATGATTGTGTGCGTGAAGAGGTAAAGAGCGCAACTTTTAGAAATTTAAAACAAGATAAAGATAATAAATGGATATTTTTGAAAGAAGAAGAACAACTTTTTCACAATTACGGCGAGCATTTGAGACTTGACGGTTCAGACAGCAAACTTACTGAGCTTATGATTCAAAGTGAATTGAGTCAAAAAGATAAATATTTAATTTATGGGTATCTTTTCCTTGTCGGTAAAAGTTCAAAAACAAAAAAGGCTAATGAATTTTTGACCCCGCTTTTGTATATGCCATGCAAATTGGAGAGAAACGGTGTAAATATTAATTGTATGCTTCAAGATGAGTTTTTGTCTTTAAACACAGGGGCATTGACTTCAATGATGAAAAAAAATGATGATGAGGATGAAGTTGAGCAACTCTTAGACGGGCTTTTGGATGTTGTTCCGGAGCTACCTTTGACAAGCGAAAAACTTGATATTTTCTTGACAACATTAAAATCGATTATCCCTGAAATAGAGATTAAAATTGATCACTCTGAAGATGTTGAAGAAGATAATATCGAAAAAGATTTTTATACAGAAGTTGATTCTATAGATATTGAAAATCTGGACGAGGAAGAATCAGAAGCTGCACCTGTAAAAACAAGCGTTAAATTGAACAAAATTACGCTTACAAACCAAAGTGCGATAATTTTAACAAAAAGACCATCCATAACAGCAGGGGTTTTGCATGAACTTACTCAAATATCTGAAAAGCCAAGCGGAGTATATAGAGAAACAGCTTTGAATATTATTAACGAAGAGTATTTGCAAACAAAAGGCAAATTGATAGACAATCCTAGCCGTCCACCAAAGGATTTGAAAGATTTCGCTGCGATAACGCCACTTTCGTTAAGCGATTCGCAGGAAAATGTTATCAAGACGCTTGAAAATAATACATTTGTCGCTGTTTATGGGCCTCCTGGGACAGGAAAATCGCAGACTATTGTTAATTTGGTTTCGCATTTGATAGCAAACGGAAAAACTGTTCTTGTCGCATCAAGAATGGACAAGGCTGTTGATGTGGTAGCAGAGCGTTTAAACGAATTGGGTGCACCATTTTTGGCACTTCGTGCAGGTAGATTGAATTATCAAAAACAGTTGAGTTTTCAATTGCAGGATTTGCTTTCTAATAAGGTAGATTTAGATTCCGAATTTGAAAACGCTTTATTTGCAGATGTTAAGGATATGAAGGAACTTTTGAATAATATAAAAGATCTTGAATCAAAATGCGAAAATACAATCAAGCTTGAGCAAAGATGGCAGGAATTAAGCATTGAAAAGGCTGAACAAGAAAAGATTTTGGGCGAAATGCAATTCGTAAAAACTGTATTGAAAAAAGCAGAAATCGAACAAATTGTTTCGTTAATAAAGACAATAGAAAAAAATCTTGAAAAAACAGGATTTTTTACATCCATAACAAATTATTCAAGCAAAAATAAGCTTAAAAAAATCTTGAAAATAAACGATTTTTCTGATAATTATGAAAGTGTAGGCAGGTTGAAATCAGAACTTGATGTCGCAAATCTTGCAGCTGAAATGAGGATTATCGAAGCAAATATACAAAAATTAGGTAATATTCACGTTATGTCTGAGCAGATAAGAATGTTGAAGAGAAAACAAAGAAATTTGGCTATTGATATTTTAAAAGGAAAAAGGAGAGAAAGTCTGAAAGGGCTTTTGCGTGATCAAATCAAGCGACAAAGGCTGATTGTACACACAAAATCTCTTGTTGAAAGAAAGAAGAATTTGCAGAACAGACTGTTGGAAGCAGAAGATTTTAAACCGCTTTTGGAAGCTTTTCCTTGCTGGTGTGTCACAACTTATGCAATTTCTGGTTCTTTGCCGATGAAGCCGGGACTTTTTGACGTTGCGATTATTGATGAGGCTTCTCAATGCGATATTGCAAGTTGTTTCCCTATCCTATACAGAGCTAAAAAAACTGTAGTGGTCGGTGATGACAAACAGCTTCCGCATTTGTCATTCCTTGAAAAAGCAAAAGAACAATCTTTCTTGAGCCAGTATGGAATTCCAGATAAATATCAATTGATGTGGAGATTTAGAACAAATTCGATGTTTGATTTGGCGAATTATTATTCAATGAATCCTGTGCTTTTAGATGAACATTTTAGAAGTTTGCCTCCGATAATTAATTTCTCCAACGAAGAATTTTATGGCGACAGAATAAGAATTATGAAAAAAGACAATAATACGCAAGTGCTTGAACTTGTAGAAGTTCAAGACGGTAAAGTCGATTTTGATGCAACAAGAAATTTGCCTGAAGTTGAGGCAGTGGTTGCCAAATTACAGGAATTGATATTGGAAGATGAAAGAAAAAATCCAGAAAAGCCAATTTCTATAGGTGTAATTTCACCTTTCAGGGCACAAGTTGAGCAGTTAAAAGTTTCTGTTGCAAGGGTTATTTCTGAGCACATGATAAGAAAACATAAAATCGAAATAGGTACCGCTCATACATTCCAGGGTGATGAAAGAGATGTTATCCTTATGTCGTGGGCATTTGCAAAAAATAGTTTCCCTCAAAGTTTAACATTCTTGCAAAAACCTAATTTGTTCAATGTAGCTATCACCAGGGCTCGTTCAAAAATGATTAATTTCATTTCAAAAAATCCGAAAGAACTGCCTGACGGCTTGCTTAGAAGCTATATGAATTATATAGAAATGTATAATATCAAGCAACAAGCGATTGCAAACAATGAATTGGACGAAAATTATTACAAAAATTCTTTCGAAAAAGAAGTTGCCCAAACAATAAGAGATTTGGGTAAAGAAGTCAAAGCAGGCGTCGATGTAGCAGGATTAAGCGTTGATTTACTTGTGGATGGAAAAATCGCTATCGAGTGTGACGGGGTCGAAGATTCAAAAAGGCAATCTGTCACAAATATGAAAAAGCAGTCTATTTTGGAACGTTCAGGCTTGACTGTCAGAAGAATAACATACAGAGAATGGCAATATTCTTATCAGGCTTGTCTTGATAGAGTTTTGATAAACTAGTAGAATTTTTGAAATTTAGATTCAAAACAAAAAGAGCAAATCCACATTTTTGTGATTTGCTCTTCTTTGTAAATTAAAGGTTAGTTTTTGAAAATCAGTTTATTTGTTTTTTCTTAAAGTTTCAGCGCCTTTTGTGTACACAAATTCAGGAATGAAACTTTCTTCACAGTTGAGTACTATTAAAACTCTCAAACACATTTTCAGTGAGTTTTGTACTCCCAATTCATGAAAGCACATCATTGCAACATCATTCCAATTGAGGTCTTCTCTTGCAAATTTTGCAGGAAACGCAGCGTTTAAATCTTCTGTCAGGGTGAAAATCACGTGCGAAATCATTTTTAAATCTATTTGATTTTGTTCAACCATCAATGTCAAAAGTTCCAAAGTTGCTTCTTTTATAGAAGTTTCTGTGTTGTTTTCAACAGTTGTTGCGCCTCTTATTCCTTTTGATATCATGAAAAACTCTCCCCGATTTGGATTCTTGCACCGTTTGCCCAGTCTTTTGCCAACATTTCTCCTTTGCCTTCGGGTTTAACTTTTGTGATGAGAAGTCTTCCAGACAGAGTCGAAATCTCTATTCCGTTTTTGTTTATAGATGTTATTTGTGCAGGGTTGTTAAAAGTTTCATCTGTATTTATTATTCTTGTTTCAATTATTTTAATATTTTTTTCTCTAAAGGTGGTATGGGCTGAAGGTGCTCTGTATAGTCCTCTTACAAGATTATGAATTTCTTGTGCGGATTTTGCCCAGTCAATTTTTGTTTCATCTTTTTCAAGTTTTTTTGCATAAGTAATATTTTCGCAGCATTGGGCTGTCGGGTTTAATTCACCATTTTTTAAGCTTGTCAGAGTAGCTTCAATGAGTTCAGGTGACTTTTCTGAAATTAATTCAAAAAGTTCTTCGTAGTTCATATTTTCTGTTATTTCAATTTCATCCATCAGGCAGATTGCGCCGCAATCCAGTCCTTCTTCTGTGACCATTGTGCAGATACCTGTTTTTTTGTCTCCGTTGATAATAGCTCTTTGGATTGGGTTTGCACCTCTATACATTGGCAAAAGCGATGCGTGCAGATTTATTGTGGCGTATTTCGGGATTGCCAAAACTTCTTTTGATAGAATCTGTCCAAAAGCAAAGGTAATAAAAAAATCAGGTTCCAATTTTTTAAGCTCTTCTTGAATTTCCATTTCTTTTCTTATTGAAGAAGGCTGAAAAACAGGGATATTGTGCTCTAGTGCGTATTCTTTAATCGGCGGAGCGACTAATTTGTGCCCTCTTCCTGCAGGTTTGTCCGGTTGGGTGACTATTGCTGCAACGTCTATCTTGTTTGAGTTTACAAGATAATCAAGTGATTTTAGTGCGATTTTTGGAGTTGCAAAAAATATTACTTTAATCATTTTTGCTCCACTTTTTGCTGATTTTTTAATTCTTCAATCAATTCAGGTTCTTCAATGAGTTTGTCAGGGTCAATCGGAGGAAGATGTCTTTTTGCAAGTTCCTGATCGGCTTCAAATCTGTTTATTGCATGATCGATAAATAAAATTCCTTCAAGGTGATCAAATTCGTGTTGTATTGCTTTGACCAAAAGTGTTCCGTCTTTAGCTTCAAGAATAAACGGTTTCCCGTGGCTGTCCAGAGCCTTTATCATAACATTGTTATATCTTCTTACGTAAGTAAACATTTCAGGAAAGCTCAAACAGCCTTCTTG
>JAEWYI010000105.1 GCA_023395735.1 Cyanobacteria bacterium OH_SFB_17 | reverse complement strand
CTCCCCAGGTTGGACTCGAACCAACAACCTACCGGTTAACAGCCGGTTGCTCCGCCATTGAGCTACTGAGGATTATTTTATTCCATATTCTTATTTAGCGCCACCTCAAGACTCTTTGTTTGGCTTTTCAGTGACTATATCCATATCTTAGCAAAAAAAAAATTCTTTGTAAAGGCTTTTTATAAAAATTTTAGAGAAAAATTATCTATTACTTATTTGAGTTTTAATTAAGGCAAATTTGCATCAAAATAACTTGAAAAATTTGATGCTATAATATAGTAATATTTTACAAGGAGTTTTTACATGATTTTAAAAAAAATCGATTTATGTTTACCAGTAATTATTATTAAGAAATGTTCAAAAATTTCGCAATTTTTTAGGTCTTATTTTAATTCAGTTGACATCGCCAAATTATTTAGATTTCGAAGTGTACATATGGCATTTACGCTTGCTGAAGTTTTGATTACTCTTGGTATAATTGGAGTTATTGCCTCTCTCACTATTCCTACAGTAATCGCAAAACAACAAGAAAAAGCAACTGTTGTTGCCCTTAAAAAATCTTATTCTATTCTTTTGAATGCTTATAATATAGCTGTTCAAGAAAATGGGACCCCTGATACGTGGTCTTTGATTGCTGAAGGAAGTGGGGAAGGTGCAGCTAATTTAATTAATGCAATTGCTCCTTACTTAAAGATAATTAAAAATTGTGGGAATAGTACAGGTTGTATAAATCCTGATATTTATTATAAAAATTTAACAAAAATTAAATCATCGACTCCAGCTGATAGTAGTACAAACACTGCAAGGGCGTTGTTGGCGGATGGAACACTCTTGCTTGTTTGGATAAATGAAGCAAGCTGTAATAAAGTTACAGGTACTGGAACTTTAGAAAATAATTGCGCTGATTTGTATGTAGATATAAATGGCAGTAAAGGTCCTAATACCAAAGGAATTGATTATTTCGCTTTTAGGCTTAATAAATTTGGAATAATCCCTTACGGTTCTGAGTTTGAAAGTAGTGGTTCAGATTTTTCAAAGGCTTGTAATAATTTATCAACAGGATCTAACAATGGCGTAGGTTGTTCTGCGTGGGTAATCTTTAATCAAAACTTGGATTATTTAAAGTGTGATGATTTATCTTGGGGGAATAAAACAAGTTGTGATTAAATTAATTTAAGCAAACACGTTGATTTTTGTAATCCAAATTATTTTTCTAAACTAGATAGCTTTACCAATTTTGCAAAGTCGCTGTATTTTTCGCTAAGTTCGCCAAAGCTTCCTGTATCTATTATTTGGCCGTTTTTCATATAAATAAGTCTATCGCAGCTTTTGAGCGTAGAAAGTCTATGAGCAATCGCAATAATTGTTTTTTTGCCTTTGAACCCATTCAACACTTCTGTAATCTCGTTTTCTGTCTGAACATCAAGCGATGATGTTGCCTCGTCAAGAATCAAGACTTCGGGATCTCTATATAATGCTCTTGCAATCGCCAGTCTTTGTTTTTGCCCTTGTGATAGCCCTGTCATGCCCCTTATTATGTCAGAATATAGTCTTTGTTCGTCATTTTCGATTACGTCATATATTTTTGTTTCTTTTAAAATTTTTACAACTTTTTCTTTGTTAATTTCTGATTCTTTTTCGCCAAACGCAATGTTGCGCAAGATTGATCCATCAACGATATTTATCTGCTGAGGAACATACCCGAAGATTTTTCTTGCAGAATTCATATTAGACTGAGTTATTTTTGTTTCATCTATTAAAAAATCGCCGCTATCAGCAGGCAAAAGCCCCATCAAAATGTCAACAAGCGTACTTTTTCCAGCGCCCGAAAGACCTACAATCCCAACAAATTCGCCTTTTTTTATTTCTAAATTTATTTCTTTAAGAATAGGATTTTTTTTGTAGGCAAAGTTTATATTTTTAAGTTGAATTTTTTGGATAAATTCTATTTTACTGCCGGAAGACTGCTCAAGTATTGACATATCAGTGTTTTCAAATTCTTTTAGCATCGTTTTTACAATTTCTCTAGAGCCGTTTATTGCGTTCAATGAGGTTTGAATCCTGTTCAATGCAGGTGCTATTCTGAATATAGCTGCAACCATAACCGCATATGATGCGACCATCCAAGATGTGTTTTCTATGTTTTGAAAACCGATAAAGGCTGCCAAAATAATTAAGGATAAAACTATAAATATTTCTATTATATAAGGTGAAATTGAGCAATAGAAATTATTTAAAAGCATTGTGTTGTTGAAACTTTTCTGTAAATTGTGAAATTCTTCAAAAAAATGTTCTTCGGCAGAAAGAATTTTCAACTCTTTTATGTTGTTTATTATTTCAAGCATTTTTTCATTGTTTTTTAAAGACTGTAGAGCAAAATCTTTTGAAACTTTTGTTGTCCTCTCTTTGAAAAGTTTGTTATGAATTATCATTGTAATTGTAATAAAAATCCCTGTTAAAATAGCGGCTGATGGGAATTTCCACACCAAGAGTCCTAAAATCATAACAACAATAACAGAATTTGTACAAAGGTTGATTATTCTAAAGATAAAACCATCAAGCGATTGTCCGATAAGATAAGTTAGTTTGTAAATTTTTTCAGAAGGGGACGTTTCAAGAGTCTTTTTGTACGGGGCAAAGAGATAATATTTCATAAATCTGTTTGCTATATCAATTTTCCAATTGCTTATAAATTTATTTTGGCAAAAATTCGCGTAAATTATAAATAAATTCTTAAGAATAAACAATATCGCAACAATAAGACCTATAATAAAGGCACCTGTTAAAGTATTAGGTATAAAGAGAAATTTCGCAAAGTCTTTGTAATAGGACGAGTTTACAATATATTCGGGCTTTAAAAGCAATAATATAAAAGGATAAACAAGGGCGATACCCAAAAGTTCCAGAGAGCCAGCAATTATTGATAGAATAAAAAATCCAAAAAGTTTGATTCTCCGTCCCTGTCCAAAATATTTGATGAATTTTGAAAAATTTTCTACTCGCATAACTTAAATTTAACACAAAAACAACTTGTTGTTGTATAATATGGATTAAGAACTTAATAGTTTATAACCAAATTAACAGAGGCGCCCCGCGGCGCGGGGCGCCTCTGTTAAAACATAAAAAGGAGGAAATATGTCAAATCCGGTTTTCAGCCAGAGTGCTGTAGAAAGAGAAAGAGTTTTAGATTCTGAGCCAATGACGGTCAACGGAGCTATAAATAAAACATTTGTTTTGCTGGCGTTATTATTGGTTGGTAGTTTTTCGGTATGGGACTTGTTCTTTAAGGGGTATACCGACAAGGCGATGATGCTTGGAATGGGTGGATTTGTTTTAAGCATTATTTCATTTATTGTGATTATGTTTAACAGAAACGCTTTACGAATTGCGGCTCCTGTTTATGCTGTTTCAGAGGGCTTGGTATTGGGCGGAATCTCTGCAATGTTTGAAAAAATGTATCCGGGGATTGCAATTCAGGCAATAGCTGGAACCTTTGCAGCTTTAGCTTCAATGTTAATTCTATACAGATTGGGCTTAATCAAGTGTACTGACAAATTTAGAAGTGTTTTGTTTATTTCTACTTTGTCTATTGCGGGTATTTATATAATAAATTTAATCGGTTCGTTTTTCGGAATGACGATTCCGCAGATTTCGACATCAAGCAATATAGGCATAGGCTTTAGTCTTTTGGTTGTTGTAATTGCTTCTTTAAATCTAATTATTGATTTTGATTTTATTGAAAGAGGTTCACAACAGCTTTTGTCAAAAAACATGGAGTGGTATGGAGCGTTTGGGCTTATGGTTACTCTTGTTTGGTTGTATATAGAAATTTTAAATTTGTTGGCTAAATTAAGAGACAGATAAATTTTTATAATAAAAAAGAAGGCGAAGCTTTTAAGCTTCGCCTTCTTTTTTATTAAATTGTTTTTTATCCTTCAACCGTTTCATTTTTTGAAAAGAATTTTTTGCTTTCAAAAACAACAGGGAGACCTCTGATTACGCAGAATTGAATTGCAATTACTGCCAAAACTCTAGCTACAGAATTAAGTCCCATAAGTTGTTCTGATGGCACAAAAGGAATATTTGCTAAAATCAAGAAAATGAAAGCGCCCAACTTTGCAACTGCGTATGTGATTCTTGAGAATTTTGAGCTGCAAATCATATATCCTACTTTGCTTTCTTGCATACTTAAGTTGCCGAATGCAGTATAGCCTTGTTCCATCGCAACGCTTCTTATCCCATCAACAACAAAACCTCTTGTCAACGCAATAATCGGAAACGCAACCGGTAGCCATCCCAAAACTGCGAAAGCAACCCAATAAGCATTTTCTACAATCCTATCACTCATAATATCAAGCATTGCACCAAGTTTAGATGATTCGTTGAATTTTCTTGCGACATAGCCGTCAACCCCATCAAGAATAAAAGCAACTGATGTTAGACCAAAAGCCCAAAGATACGGATAAAAATCGCCTGTAAATAGCAAATATATTGCTATAAAAACTAAGAATACGCGAAAAATCGTAATAAAATTTGCCATAATAACTCCTTTACTAATGTATTTTGAAAAAATCTAAGATTATACTATTTTTTTAATCTGGAAAGTGCAAAATTAAATTCATCTAATTTTTTCACTTTTTCACCAAGCATAATTTTTTCAGCTTCTTCCAAAATTTTAACGACAACAAAACCATTTTCACCATCAGAGCGAGCTTTTTTACCTGATTCACAGCAGCTTACAAAGTGCTGACATTCAAGTTTTAACGGCTCAATTTCCAAATAATCAAGCGGAATGTTTTTGGACGCTCCTGCTGCAAAATTATCATAAATATTCAATTTGTTTTCAGCTACAGTATCATCTAAAATAGCTGTTGCTTTTGTTCCTCTAACCATTAGAGTAACGTGTTTTTTAGGTGTAATCCAGCTGTCTGAAATATGAGCAACTACACCGTTTTCAAATTCGATTCCAAGGTGTGTGATGTCCATTATTTCGTTTCTATCTGAAGAGCAGCCTATTGCAGAGATAACTCTAACAGGATCTTTACCTATAACATAGCTTATCATTGAAACATCATGAGGCGCCAAGTCCCACATAACGCTTCTGTCATTTTTAAAGTAATTAACGTTTAATCTGTCGCTTTGTGCATAAACAACATCGCCAAGAACTCCTTCATCTATAAGCATTTTGAGTCTGTTAACTGCAGGATGGTACAAAAGAAGGTGGCCTACCATTAATACAAGTCCACGATCGTTTGCAAGGTTTGTCAAATCTCTTGCTTCTTCTGCAACTGTAGAAATAGGTTTTTCCACGTAAACATTTTTACCTGCCAATAGCATCGCTTTAACAACTTTGTAATGCATGTGGCTCGGAGTTACGACAGCAACTCCTGTTATATCAGGGTTGTTGATAATGTCATTATAATCTCTTGTGATTTTTACTCCTGAATATTCAGAAGTAACTTTTTTCAAGTTTTCCTCATCTATATCGCATACTGTATCAAGAACGTTTAGGTTATAAAAATTTCGGACAATATTTCTGCCCCATACCCCGCATCCTATTACAGCTATTTTTTGTTCTTTCATAATTTTTACCTACCTTTATCCCATTATAGTATAAGTTATTAATATTTTTCAAGTAAAATTTATATTAATACTTATTTTCTAAAACATAAACCTCTTCCATCTCTTCTGAAATTTTATAATATCCTTCTGCGGTTATTCTATACTTAGGATTTTTTTGCAGTGAATACCTTTGTTTGAAAGAAGCGATGCAAATAATTTTATTTTTCAATCCGAGTTTTTGTAACCTGAGTAAAACTTTTACTTTTGCCATTATATCTTTTGGCGTTGAATATGAATCAAGCGCTCCATAAAAAGTTATAAGCCATTTTTGTGCGTAGTATTTTTCTCTTATAGCTTTTATAACATTTTCGAGTTGCGTAATATTTTTATCTACATCAGAAAAATCGTTGAAATATAGTAAAACGCCTTCTTCAATAATTTTTTTGTCGGCTTTAATATTTTCGCCTGCAAGTTCAACAAAATCAGATAAAATTTCATCACGTTTTTCATCAAGTCCAACCTTTGCGTCACTATTAAACATTGTGCTTTTCATAAGGTTTTCGACTTGCATATTAACAAGTATCATAAATGAGTTGTTTTTAAGCTCTGCAATAACAGCCTCTTGTTCCAATGCAACGTTAAATAACGCCTCGGCTTTCCGTTTTACTTTTGCATAAAAAGATTCGTATTGGTTTTCTACAAACTCAATTTGTTCGACTACAAATTTTAGCGCCCAAACTATTATCATAAAAATTATTGCATCCAAAAGGAATGAAAAATCAATTACGACTTCATCAATAGATACGGTTCTGTTGTAGAAGAGGTGAGTGAAATCTTTTATTGAGTTGAAAAACGGCGCAACCGGTTCGACAAAAGGCGGCACCCAGAGTTGCAAGAGCCAAAATAAAATCACCGCAAAAGATAAAAACACCAAAAATACTCTTAAAAAGTTAAGAAAATCTTTTAAATATGCAAAAAACTTTTTACCTATTTTATAAAGCAATTGTCTATCAACCTCACGTTATCAACTTTAAGTGCAATTAAAACCAAAGTGTTGTCATCAGCCTGAGATTTTTCTTCAAGATTATCTGCATCCACAAACTCCAAATATTCAAGTTCGTGATGCTCGTTTAAAAATGAAAACGCAGTTTCACAAAGTGCGCTTACATCCTTAATTCCTTTTTTATAACATGATTTAATATTTGTCAAGATTTTGTTTAAAGCGAGAGCATTTTCTTTTCCTTCGGTTGACAAATAATTGTTTCTAGAGCTTAGCGCAAGCCCTTTTTCGTCTCTTACAATCGGGCAAGAGATAATTTGGACAGGAACGTTTAAATCATTTACCATCTTTTTTAATATAATCAACTGCTGCGCATCTTTTTGCCCAAAGAATGCAAAATCAGCCTGAGTGATATTGAAAAGTTTCAATACAACAGTGCAAACTCCGTCAAAATGTCCGACTCTGCTTTTTCCACACAATTTATTAACATAGAAAAAAGGTGGTGCTACGTATGTGAAAAAATCGTTTGAATGATTGCCTTCGCCATACATTTCTTGAGGTGATGGTGCAAAGACAGCTTCAACTCCAGCTTTTTGGCAAAGCTCTAAATCTTTTTCCAGTGTGCGCGGGTATTTGTCTAAATCTTCGCTTGGCCCAAATTGTATCGGGTTTACAAAAACTGAAACTACAACCTTGTCACATTTTTCAACGGCTTTTTTAATAAGGCTTAAATGACCTTCATGAAGCGCTCCCATTGTCGGAACAAGCCCGATTGTATAGCCTTCTTTTTTCCATATCGCGATTTTTTCTTTTAGTTCTTGAATTTTTTTTACTAACATTTTACACCTGAATGAATTTCCAATTGTTTTTTTTCTTCTGCAGAAAGGTTGAAAGTTTCTGCTATTGATGGAAAACTTCCTTCTGCAACCTCTTTTACATAATTTTCAGCGCTGTTTTTAATTAAACTTGCCATATCCGCAAATTTGCGAGCAAATTTGGGGGTGAAATCAGCAAATTTACCAAAAACATCGTCAGAAACTAAAATTTGTCCGCTGCAATATCTACCTGCACCTATTCCGATTGTTGGAATAGATAAATTATCTGTGATGAATTTCGCGCTTTCTTCAGGAACCATTTCTAGTACAAGTGCAAAAGCTCCTGCTTTTTCGAGTTCTTTTGCCTGATCTAGAATCGCCAGAGTTTTGTCAAAACTTTTGCCCTGAATGTTGTAGCCGCCGATTGTGTTCAAAAATTGAGGAGTGAAGCCTAAATGCGCCAATACAGGAATGCCACTTTGGGTAAGTCTTTCTGTAACTTCGCACATATACTTTCCGCCGCCTTCAAGCTTTACAGCACCGGCTCCTGCTTTAATCATTTCTCCTGAATTTTTAACCGCATCTGAGACACTCGTATGATAGCTCATAAAAGGCATATCACCGATTACTAACGAATTTTTTACGCCTCTTGAAACTGCTTTCGTAAAAACAAGCATTTCTTCGATTCCAACTGACAAAGTGTTTTCGTATCCCAAAGCTACCATCGCAAGAGAATCACCGACTAAGATTATGTCGAGTCCAGCTTCGTCTAAATATTTTGCTGTTGAATAATCATAAGCGGTCAAAGCTGTGATTCTTTGACCGTCATTTTTTTTCTTTTGAATTTTATTAACGCTTATTTTTGACATACTTTTTCTTCTTTAGTGTTAAAAATAGAGTTTTTATCTTGTTGCTGTTGTTTTCTATACCAGTGATAGATAGCTCTGGCAACTCTGTTTGAACTGTGTCTGACTAATCCTTCTTTGCTCTCTTCAATAAGTTTTTTGGAAACTGTACGAATACCGAGTTTTTTGATATTATCAACGTCCAATTTTACAGGGAAAGATTTAGCAAGCTGATATTTTTGAGCTAAATTATCAGGCAAGCTGTCGTTGACTAAAACAGCATTCATAATGTTTTTGTCGCCTGCGTGCTGGATTAAAGCATTTACGTGAGAAGACACCGCATAATCATCAGTTTCTCCAGGTTGCGTCATAATATTGCAAACATAGATTTTTTTTGCGTTCGAATTTATGATTTCGTTGGAAATTTCTTTGATTAATAAATTAGGAATAACGCTTGTATAAAGGCTTCCTGGTCCCAATATGATTAAATCGGCATCTTTTATTGCATCAATTGCATCTTGAAGCGGTCTGCAGTTTTCAGGATCAGTGAATAATCTTTTGATTTTTCCATGAGCTTCAGGAATATTGGATTCTCCGCGAATAATTCTTCCATCTTCCATCTCGGCAACGAGTTTCATGTCATCAAGTGTTGATGGCAAAACCCTTCCTCTTATAGACAAAACATTCGATGATTCCTTAACCGCACTTACCATATCGCCTGTAATAGCGCATAATGCAGTCAAGAAAAGATTGCCAAAGCTGTGTCCTTCAAGGCCTTCGCCTGATTTGAATCTATATTGAAACAATTTTGTAACTAAATCTTCGTCATCAGCCAAAGCCGCAATACAGTTTCTGATATCGCCAGGAGGCAAAATTCCCATTTCTTCTCTTAACCGGCCTGAGCTTCCGCCGTCATCACCAACAGTAACAATAGCTGTTACATTATTTGTGATTTTTTTAATTCCTTTTAACAACATTGAAAGTCCGGTACCGCCGCCTACTGCAACAATTTTAGGACCTCTGTTGAGTTTTCTTCTTCTATATAAAGCTTCAAGCATCGTCTCTTTTTCTCTGCCATTGTTCAAATCTAACATTGACAGGTTCGTTTTTTGCCAACCTTTGAAAAAGATAGCTGCACCAATAACAGCCACAAACAAGCCGACAATCCCCGAAGGTGCGTTTGCTGCGATGTATCTTATAAATTCCATAGTGAAAAATATAGGTCGCATATTAAATACAATCATTGTTCCTAAAGCAATAAGCAAAGAGCCTAAAAAAATCATTGCAAACCATCTTTTTACCTGCAGGCCAGGCATTAACCATCCTGCATCTTTCGGCATCTTGATACTATCTTTAGAAAACATTTTCATAATTATTTACCCTCTTTGTATGATCTTATACCCAACCCGTATTTTCAACTTTTGCGTAATTAACAGGCGTTGGAATTAATAGTTCGTTTGCATATTTTGCCAACTCAATTGAAGTATTTGAAAAATGAATTGTATCAGCTTTTATTAAGGACAATCCGCCCGCGCTATTTGCAATTTGAGAAGATTGAATGTATTTTTGAAATCTTCGTTTCAAAATTTCGCTGTCTGATATTTCTTTTTGTGAATAATCAACTGTGCCATCAGCTCCGTATACCATATTGAATTTTATTTCCTGAGCAATAGGAAGTTTAACAAAGTCACCTGTTTTTTCAAGCACATCACCTGCTGCTCCAACGTATGTCAACCATTTAGAACATTTCTTAACTGCTTTTGCGATAGCAACAGAAAATTGAAAATTTTGAGCTGCGAGTTTGTACATTGCGCCGTGAGGTCTTACGTGTTCCACTTCAAGCCCATAAGCTTTTGCAAAATTCATTAATGCTCCGACTTGGTAAATAACAATTGCTTCAACTTCTTCTTCAGTCAAATTCATCATTCTGGAGCCGAAACCTTGAATATCGTTGAATCCTATGTGTGCACCTAATACAACATTTTTGTCTTTGACAGCACAAAGCGCATTTTTTATCGCAATTGGATCGCCTGCGTGAAACCCTGTAGATACATTTACGGAACTTACATAATCTAATAAATCATACTCTTTATCATTTTTGTAAACCCCAAAGCTCTGAGCCAAATCACAGTTGAAATCAATTGTTGAAATCTTAATAGGTTTGTTTGAAACGTTTATAACTTCTTGCATAAATAATCCTCATATCTCGATAATCTTATTATACCCAATGAAAATATTAATTCCACTACTTTATAAAAGATTAATATATGAAAGTGGCGCCAGCGAAGTTGGCGCCAACAATAGTTATATTTTCAGAAAAAATTAAACATTAACATAGTCGTTCATTACAGGTTGAAGCCCTTTTTTTTTGATATCTTGATATACTTCTTCAACATCTCTGTTATCTGCAATTTCAAATTGGTTATCACCTTTGTCCACGGCATCTTCTGAGTGACTTCCTATTCCTGTGCTTACACCTGCAGAAATTTTTGTTGCGGCAAGTCCAACTACATTGTCTCTAAAATCTTTTCGTTCTCTTGTCGAGATTGTCATGCCTGCAAACGGCATAAAAATTCTATAAGCGCACATTATTTGCAAAAGTTGTGTTTCGTGAACATCTTTTGGGTTTATCTTGTCATTGTTGATTATTGGTCTTAGTCTGGGACAAGAAAAAGAAATTTCCGCATGCGGGTATTTCTTTTGGACTAAATGGGCGTGAAGACCTGTTGCAAAAGCATCTTTTCTGAAATCTGCAAGCCCTAAAAGAGCAGCAAAACCAACTCCTCGCATACCGCCAATAAGCGCGCGTTCTTGGGAGTTTATTCTGTATGGATAAATTCTTTTGTGACCGGCAAGGTGAAGGGTTTCATATTTATCAGAGTCGTAAGTTTCTTGGAATACGGTGACATAATCAACTCCGCAATCTTTTAAAAATTTATACTCGTTTGTGTTCATTGGATAAACTTCTACTCCGATATTTTTAAAATATTTTTTAGCTATTTTGCAGGCCTCCCCGATGTATTCTACCCCTGACATTTTTCGGCTTTCTCCTGTCAAGATTAAGATTTCTTCGAGTCCGCTTTTTGCAATTGCTTTCATTTCTCTTTCTATTTCTTCATAGCTCAATTTTGCGCGTTGAATTTTGTTGTGTGAGTTGAATCCGCAGTAAATGCAGTAATTTTCACAATGATTTGCTATATATAACGGGGTAAAAAGATAAACAGAGTTTCCAAAATGTTTTCTTGTTTTTTCTTTTGCTTTTAGTGCCATTTGTTCTATAAATTCTTCTGCTGCAGGCGAAAGAAGCGCTTTAAAGTCTTCAAGTGAACATCTTTCGTTTGAAAGCGCATTTATGACATCTTGTTTTGTGTATTTTGAGTAATCATAGGCTTTCATTTCTGTTTGGATTTTTTCCATTATATCCGAGTTTATTATTTCCATATCTTCTAGATAATGCATGTGGTTTGTTCTGTTATTTGTCATTATTTTTCATTAATCCTATATTTATCTTGTGCTTAGTCTGCCAAAAAACCTGTTAGGGGAGAAGAGGCTACTGCGCCTTTTTCGATGACTCTTCCTGTTTTGGCTAAGTATGCTTCTCTTCCGGCTTCGATTGCTTTTTTAAAGGCTTGAGCCATCAGAGGAATATTTTCTGCGGTTGCGATTGCTGTGTTTGCCATTATTGCAGAAACTCCCATTTCCATAGCTTCACAGGCTTGAGATGGCTTTCCAATGCCTGCATCTACGATTATAGGCAAATCAATTTCATCTATCAAAATTTGAATGAAATCTTTTGTACAAAGTCCTCTGTTAGAGCCGATTGGAGCAGCCAAAGGCATTATTGTTGCAGCCCCTGCATTTGCCAAATCTCTAGCGATATTCAAATCCGGATACATATATGGCATAACGATAAACCCTTCTTTTGCAAGTGTTTCTGTCGCTTTTATTGTTTGGTAATTATCAGGCAAAAGATATTTTGAATCACGCATTATTTCGATTTTAACAAAATTACTTCCGCACATTTCTCTTGCCAGTCTTGCTATTCTAATCGCTTCGTCTGCATTTCTTGCGCCCGATGTATTTGGAAGAAGCGTTAAGTTTTCAGGAATGTATTCAAGGATGTTTTCACTGTCTGAATTTACCCTTCTTACTGCCAGGGTGATGATTTCGGCGCTTGCATTCTCAACTGCGGCTTTAATAAGCTCGACGTTGTATTTTCCTGAGCCAAGAATGAATCTTGAG
>JAEWYI010000052.1 GCA_023395735.1 Cyanobacteria bacterium OH_SFB_17 | reverse complement strand
CTTGCGCTGGACAAAAAAATTTTTATGATATAATACTGATAAAGAAAATGAGGAATTATGAAAGTTAGTGTAAAAGTGCCGGCCACTACAGCCAATTTTGGTTCCGGTTTTGATTGTTTTGGCATGGCTTTGCCAATATATAATACAATTACAATAGAAGAAACAGTCCTTCCCGGGACTGGCATTGAGATTAACATTATCTCTGAAACAGATGATGACGACGATTTTGCAATCGAGCATATCCCCAAGGATGAAAACAATATTATCTACAAAGCTGTAGAAATGTTGTACAATTCGATTGGACAGTCGCCGAGCGAACTCAAAATCAACATTAAATCTCAAATTCCTATTGCAAAAGGGCTTGGAAGCTCTGCTTCTATCATTGTGGGCGGGTTAATTGCAGCAAATGAACTGCTAAACAAACCTGCTGACGAAGCGGCACTATTGTCTATCGCAACAGAGGTCGAAGGACATCCGGACAATGTTACTCCTGCAATAGTAGGAGGACTCGTTATCACATCTCTTGAAGATGACGGAAGCATAATATACAGAAAACTTCATTGGCCTGAAGAATGGCACATAACAGTTTGTATTCCTGATTATGAACTTGCTACAGATATTTCGCGCTCTGTTTTACCATCAGAAGTTCCTATGAAAGATGCAACGTTCAACGCTAGAAGAACAGCTATGTTCATTGAAGCTATAAACACCAAAGATGCGGAATTAATGAAATTGGCACTTCAAGATAAACTTCACCAACCATACAGAACAAAGCTTGTGCCTGGCTTGCAAGACATTATGGACAACTTGAAACACGAAGAAAACGTTATAGGATGTGTTTTAAGCGGGGCAGGACCTTCTATTTTGATTATTTCTCAAAGAAATAATTTAGACAAAATTAAATCAATAGTTAGCGAAACTTGGGCAAATTACAATGTAAAAACCGACATTAAAACTTTAAAAGTTGAAGAACTCGGCGCCCAAATTTTAGACGTAAATTAAAACTATTTTTTAAATATTAAAACCTTGAAATGATTCGATTGATAAGCATTTTGAGGTTTTAAATATTTAATGCAAAGTCTTATTGTATCTGCGTTTGTCTTGGATAAACTCAATGTCATTATTGGATAATTTTTATAATTCTTTTCATCTTCAAACGGGTAAGTCTGATAGTTTTCATCCCACAATAAAAATAATCTGCTGCCTTTTTTCATCGGGTTTATAACTGTTTTTAAGAAATATTTTTCGTATTCTTTGTTAATTTGTCTTTTATCAAATATATAATTTCTAAACGCCTCATACTTGTTCGGCTTGCTTGAGTCATACGCGTATGGCTGATAAACAAAATCGTTCAGCATACTAAACTTTTTACCTTTAAAATCAAGGTATTTATTAAAATCTGTTTTTCTCAACGCATTTACAACAACATCATCTGATGAAATATTGTTTTTAATCAAAATATTTGCAGTAGGTTTTTGTCCAAAATCCCTGTATCCTCTAAGTGCGCTCATTGGAGAACCAATAAGAAAAAGCGTATTGACTATAAAAATATAAGACAAAACAACGGCCCTCAACTTGCAAGACAAACTTCTAAACCCTATTGCAACAAGGAAAAGTAACGGCACAACGGCTAAAATCGTATATCTTGTAAGCATTCTAAGTCCGCTGTTTGCGCACAATATAACCTCAAACAACAAAAATAACAAAGGTGTCGCCAGCAAATAATAATTGTTTTTATCATTTTTGACAGCTCTTATAATTCCCCAAAGTGCAAGCCCGCAAGGGATATAAATAAATATAAAAGAATTAAATGCTAATCTGGGAATATAAACCAAAGGATTATTGTAAATCCCAACTATTACAGGTGAAAAATAATTTTGCAACAAAACAAAAGTGGTATAAATATTATTTGTAAAAATCCACGATGCGCCTTCATATTTACCGAAATTTAAAATTAAATAAATAGCAAACGGGATAATAGTAACTAATATTGAAAAATTAGCGATTAAAAATTTCCTTAATAGTTCTCTTTTTTTAATAAGTATAAAAGTTAAAAAAGCTATGGAATGAGCGGCTACATAAAGAATCCCGATAGTAAACGTATAAATTATCGCACTTGTGCTTAAAATATAACCTAAATAATCTTTTAACTTGTCACCTTTTATAATTTTTAAAGTAAAATAAATTACCATAGAAGAAAGGGTCGCAAGCATGCCGTAAAATTTCACTTCTTGGGAATAAAAAATCAAAGTGGAATTTATCGCAACAAGCAGTGCAAAAATATTTCCGAGTTTTTCATCTTTAAGCTCTTTTCCAGCCAAAAAAGCAAATAAAACCGCAAAAACACCTACTACAACTGAAAATAGCCTAATTGTAATATCTCCATTTCCAAACAATTTCATCCATAGATTCAAAATCAACTGATAAAGCGGAAAATGCACATCAGAGCTCACAGCGGCTTTGATAATTCCAAGAGGAAAAGCTGCGCTTGCTTGATTGTACATAACCATTTCGTTGTGCCAAAAACCGCCCGGCTTATCCAAAAACAGCACTCGCAAAACTAAGGAAAATATCAAAATTGCCCCAAATATTAAATAATCTTTTTTTACCTCTCTCATAACAGTAGTTTAATACAAAAAAAATAAAATCAAAAGTTGAAATAACATTTTGAACGTTATTATAATTGTGTTGCCTGTTTTTTTTATGCTAAAATTATTTTTATGAGTAAGAAGAAGATTTTTGCATTAATAATAACTTTTGCTTTTTTGGGATTGATTTTTTACAAAATTGATTGGGCAACTCTTTTTAAAACATTCAAGATGTTTGATTTTAAAAACCTTTGGATAATTGTTCCAATTTACGTTTCAACTCTGTATTTAAGAGGAGTAAGGTGGAAATATTTGTTGTGTGAAGATTCTAAATATGATTCATTACACCTTGGAGCCGTTTTTACAGTAGGAAGTATGCTCAATATTTTTCTTCCCGCAAGAGCAGGTGATGTATATAGGGCGTACTATCTTGGAGCAAATAAAAACGAAAAGAAAATGAAACTTTTTGGAAATATAATTTTAGAAAGAACTTTAGACGGGATTTGCGTTTTTTTAATCCTTCTTTCTGCTATTTTACTTTATTGCAAGCAGGAATGGATTTTACAGCTTTCGTATATGATTGGAGCACTCTTCATCGGAAGTTTTATTACATTCTATCTTATATTTAAATTTAACAAAGTTGATTTTATTTGCGAAAAATTAACTCAAATTTGCTCAAAACTCCCTCACTTTATCTCCGAGCCAATTGTAAATATAATCAAAAAAATCAATGTCCACACGAACTCTTTTATGGAAGGGTTTCAAGTATTGGACAGCATAAAATATTCGATGAAATCATTTTTTATGAGCGTATTAATATGGCTGGTTGAGTGCTATGTGGCGTTTTTAATAATAAACAGCTTCCACTTAAGCTTGGGTTTTTCCGCAGCACTTTTTGTTATAAGCTTAATCTCATTTTCAACCATGATTCCTTCAACGTCAGTATTTTTGGGGCCTTACCAATATGCCTATATACTTGCATTAGGAATATACAATATAGACAAATCGACTGCACTAGCTATTTCTACCGTGCATCAAGGAATATTAGTCATTATATTGACTCTGATTGGAGGGTATTATTTAATGAAATTCAATTTCAGCTTGAAGGATGCAATGAATGAGAAAGAGGCTACACTGAAGTAGTAACCTTGATTTTGCCGTTACCTTCTAAAATGATTTCTGTATCTACACCGTCATTTGAGATAACAAGTTTTGATTTACGAATAGTTTTATTGTCTTCAACAACGCTAAATTCGCTGACTTCTTTTATTACCATTCCCATGAGACACCTTTCTTTCTTTGTTTTTGCGTTAACTAGGGGCATCTATACATATAATAACGCATTTTTACTAAATTTCAACCCCTTTTTCTGCATATCGTTATAAAACATGATAAAAAAAAAGTTTGCTAGGGGGTTGATAAAAATTTAAACATAATTTACAATAACAGAACCAATAAATGAGTTAAAAAAAATCATAATTGGAATCGTGTTTAATATGAATTGTGTTAAGGAGATTTATGATGGAAACTGAAAAAATTTGCGAAAATTTGGAAAACTTAGAAATATTTTTTGCAACCTGCTTTATTATAAGTGTTTTCATCCAAGTGTGTTCCAACCTGTGTGTTATCTTTATAGGCGACATTCCGCTTGCATATATTGAAACTTACTTTTCTGCAACACCTGAAGAAGTCGGCAAAATAATGGCCATGACTTTTGCAATCTGGAAATTGTTAATCGTTCAATTCACATTAGTTCCAGCTCTTGCAGCATGGACAATCAAAAAATTATACAAAAAAGTTCAAGCAAAAAAAGCGTAGAAATTTAAGAATATCTGCAAAATAAGCTTGCACTCGAAAAATATTATGGCATAGTTTAATATTATGCCAAATATTTTTGTACGGTTGCTTTGTCAAAAACCTCAATGCTGTCTTGCGAATGAATAAAGATCATGCAAGTAATCAATGATTTAAACATTTCAAAATCAGCATAAGCAAGTTTTTTTCTTAAATCAGCCATATTATTTGCCAAAAATTCAGTCAGAACAGTTTTATCCTTGAAAACAAGGCTCGAAAAATAATCAAAAGCTTCTTTTGTTTTTACGCCTTCAAGATAGATTAAGTCTGGAGATTGAAACTCTATAAACCTAAGTGCCTTATCCAAGTTAAAACCTATATTCTCGTTCATTTCGCACTGGTTGACATTTTCAAGGTTATACTTTGCGATAGATTCAATCGTCATTATATTCCTGATTTGATTTGCAACTTCTTGCAAAAGCGAATAAATAACGTGGGTTTTTCCGCTCAACGGCGAGCCGCAAACAAGAACAATCCCCGGAGTTATCATAGCATTTTTTATTATGCTTACTCTTTTTTCATCACCGATTATTTCTTTTAGCTTCTTGGGCGGTTTGTATATTTTTAATGAAATCCTCTCGCCTAAAATTGTAGGAAAGGCCGAAATACTAGCAATAAGAGTCATTTCATCAACTTTAAAGCATAATTTTCCAAGCTGTGGAACTTCGCTTACGGATGGGTCCAAATTAGATAAAAGTTTTAATTTTGATATGAAAGAAGAAACAAGAACCGATGGAATATAACCTCTGTCCAAAACATCGGAATTTTGTTTGAAATTAACGCCCAAACCTTGTTCCATATATTCAAAATAAACTTCATGAACATTTTCTAAAATAGCTTGTTTTAAAATTGCTCTTATGACTTTTTGGATATGCTCTTCGCTCAAATCTTCTTTGTGTAACTCTTCTCTCCAATCATAGTCAATAAGATGACTATCTGTGTAAATTTTTCCAACAGTATTTTCTGTTTTATAATATTCATCAATTTTTTTGACAATACTTGATTCTGAAGAAATTACGGGCTCTATTGCACAGCCGGCGCTTTCTACGATTTTATCAATCGCAAACAAATCTAGAGGGTCGGCCATTGCGACGGTCAAAATTTCTTCTATTTTAAAAAGTGGAATTATTCTGTATCTTTGAGCATCAGCAAAATTAATATATTGAAGGCAATTTTTATCAAGAGAATAATCCTCCAAATTGACATACGGGATATGCAATTTTGCTTCCAAAAACTTCAAAAGAGCTTCTTCACTTAAAGAACCTGAATTGATTAAAGCTTGTCCGATATTGATATTTTGCGCGTTGGCAATCTCTTGGGCTTTTTCAATCGTCTCATATTCGACCAGTGCATCTCTCACAAGGTCGTATTTGAGTTTTTCCAGCGTTTTGTTAGTAACAATTTGTTCCATCTTATTTCAGATACCCTTCAACCTTTTTAACTATTTCATCCAGCTCAAAAGGCTTTGTGATATATTCATCAACGCCCGTTTCTTCTCCGATTAGCTTGTCCTCGTTTTGAGACCTTGCTGTAACCATAAGAATTGGTATATTTTTATATTTGTTATCGTATTTTAAAAGTCTGCAAATTTTAAACCCGTTGATTTTTGGCATCATTACATCAAGAATGATTAAATCAGGGAGAATTTTTCTTGCTAAATTAAGCCCGTCTTCTCCGTTGTATGCGCAATAACAATCAAAACCTGCAGCTTCAAGCACAAATTGAAGGCTTTCTACAATATCTTGTTCATCATCAACTATTAAAACTTTTTTCATCTTTAAATCCCTTATCTTTACACAGTACCCTAAATCTCTGATAAATACTCTTCCAAGTCACGAATCTTTTGCATAGACTCATCTGTCTTTTTCAATAACTCAACTTCTTCAATTGCATCGTCAGGATAAATCCCGTACGAATACATTATAGCACAATTCGGATATAAGTTTCTACGTTTTGAAACATACCCTTGAATTTTTTTCTTTAAAAAGTCTGCCGAAAACTTGTCGCCATCAGGAATTATCATAGTCAAAGACGTCTGCTTGTCGCTTTCTTCTTTTAATGAATTGGTAAGATAATTAGGCGTTATCAGGTTATCCAATAAATCTTTCATCAAATCTTTTGGACATTTGAGCTTAACCAAAGCTAAAGACGAATTGTTCACCTTCGATTTTTGCAAGCTTTGTTTAAAATCAAGCATAAACTTTGTTTTTTCTTCAGCGATTGGAATGACAAAATAGAAAGACGAACCTTTTTCTGGCTTACTGTTACACCAAATCATTCCGTTATGCGCTTCCATCAACTGCCTTGCGATAGGAAGTCCCAAGCCGGAGCCGCCTACTTTTCTAGACAAAGAATTTTCTATTTGAGCAAATTTGTCAAAAACATGCGCCAAATGCTCGTTTGAAATTCCTATTCCGTTATCTTTTACCAAAATTTGAAGATATCTTCCGCTTAGTTTTTTCAGCTCATTTTCAAACATTTCAACAGGTTTAATATCTTCTGCTTTTACAATTTCTGTTCTTATTTCTATTTTTCCGCCATCAGGCGTAAATTTGATTGCATTAGAAACAAGATTTGTTAAAACTTGTTCAAGACGTCTGGAATCAGCATAAATATCAGCAAAATTATCTTCAATTTGAGTTACAAAATTTATATTTTTTTCTTTTGCCATTTCGTCTAAACTGGTTTTTACATATTCAATCACAGGTTCGATTTTTCCGACCTCAAATTTGAAATCCATTTTACCAGCTTCAATTTTTGAAATATCAAGAAGATCATTTATAATGCCTGAAAGTCTTGTAACGTTTCTTCTTCCCATATTCATAAACTTTGTCATAGGCTCGCTCAATGCGCCTGTTTTTCCGCTTAAAATTATGTCCATAGAGTTTTTTATAGCGGTTAACGGTGTTCTCAACTCGTGAGAAACTATTGAAATAAACTCGGACTTTAATCTTTCCAATCTTTCAAGTTTTTTGTTCGTTTGTTCTTTAATTTCGTACAAAGATGCACTTTTCAAAGGCAAAGAAACCTGCTGCACAAGAGTTTGAAAACATGTTGCATCTTCAGTTGAGAATTCAGCTTCTCTAAAAATTTCTACAAACCCGTAAAAATTGTCGCTCAAGACAATCGGAGCAAACATGCTGTCGCTTCTTAAAACAGAAAAATCATACTCTTTAAACTCATGTTTAATATGTTTTTCAACTTTTAAGTCTCTGATATCCAAATCAAACGGCATCTCTTTTTTTTCAAAAAGTGATTTGTAGTTCAAAGTTGTTCTAAGCTTTAGCGCCTCTAAAAGCCTATCTGGAATTTGATAAAGCGAATTAATTATTAAAACAGGCTTGTTTTCTTCTTTAAAAGTTAAAACACAAGAAAGTCCGAAACTCAAACTTTTATCCATTCCGTCTGTCATAATATCAATCAATTTGTTTTTATCCAAAGTGCCTGCAAACTGAGAACTTGTGTTATACAAGACATTTAGCTGATACAAGCTTCTTGCTAATTCTTGGTTGGAATTTGAAAGTTTTTCCAGTGCTTCTTTATTTTTTAGATTAGAAATTATTGTTGAAAGCAAAAGAGTTTTTGAAATAGGTTCCGGCAAAAACGCGTTTGAATTTTTCACAAGTTCCGGTTCAATTTCGTCTTTGTTTGTCAACAAAATTGTTAAAATATTATCAAAAGATTTAATTTTTTTACTTAATATCTTTAAATCAAAATTGACTACTTCTGTGTCTAGCAAAACGATTGCAGGATGTTCGGCTTTCAAAATATTCAACGCCATAACTTGATTATCCGCAAACAAAAAGGTGTGAGAATTATGTTCAAGAATTTCTTGAACATTTTTAGCTTTTTCTATGCTTTCTGTCACAAATAATATCTTTGCCACTAATCCTCCCGACAAAATATGATGATTTCACAACTTCACTCAACAATAACTCAACATTGATTTATATAATAATATTTTAACAGTAAAATTGAACAATGCTAATATTTATTAAAATTTAACATTAGAAACATTTGTAAAAAAAAGTCGCGGTAGAAATTTTCTTTTCCGCGACTTATTTTTATAATTAAATTTGCTTATTCGATAACCCAGCCGTTTGTTAAATCAATTTTAACCGGGCATAAAAGTTTCACATAAACTGTGCCTTGAGGAAGAACTTGGATTTTCTCGCCTTTAAAGATTTTTCTAAGAAAAGCGATAAACCAATTTTTCTTCATCTTAACATCACCCACCGCAGGAAATTTAATTCTCTGATCGTTTGTAGTTGTTAAAGTTTCATTGTTTAATACAAGAACACCGTTTCTAACAAACAATTTTCCGGGTCTGACATCAATAATTTTTCCTTGAATATCTGAACCTTTATATATTAATATAAATTTATCTCTGGTAACGTAGTTCATAGGCGCTTTGGCCATATAAATTTCGCCAGCTTTTGTTGTTTGAGAGCTTAGAGCTGCACCCAATTGAATAGGCACAATTGAGCCTGCCGGAAGAGTTCCCACAGAGCCTTGAACATAAGCTTCTGGAATCATAAAACCTTCGCCTGTTTTTTTTCTCATCGCTTCTGCAAGTTTTTTGTTCGGATTCAATTTAGCCTGCTCAATCATATTTTTAAGCAAAACAGCAATTTCTGCTCTTGTTGCAGGAGTATTTGCATTAAGCATAAGAGGCTTGCCAGGCACGTTTACAAGCATATTCAATATTTCAGCTTTTCCTGCCGCTGTCAAATACCACTCAGGAGTTGACGCCAAATCCGTGTAGTTTCTTAAAACTTCTTTTGCTTTCTGCACACTGATATTTTCAGTTGTAAGTGCATTTACAGTAACAGTAACAGCTTCTGCGTGAGAAACAGAATCGTCAGGCCTGAAAGCTTGACCTTCAGGAGGACATGAAATAAGCTCAAAATACAAAGCTCTTTGAATCATATCATAAGCCCAATAAGATTGAGGAATATCAGTAAAATTTACCGGTTGAGCAACAGTGGTGTGCTCTTGCCCAAGAGCCTTGATTGCCATAGTTGCAAATTCTGCTCTGGTCACATTTGCATCAGGCTTAAATGTTCCATCAGGATAGCCCACGATTACACCTGACTCAGAAAGTTCTTTGATTTGTGCAGCTGCCCAGTGGTTAGCTGAAACATCAGGAAATATTTTCGCAGATTGAGCTTTTACAGGATTAAGTGCAAAAATCAACACGAAAAAACCAAAAAACAGTTTAATAAAATTCTTTTTCATATAGTCTCTCCTTTAAATTCTCCCCTAAGATTAGGAGTGGGAAGAGGGTGGAACCATTCTTCCATCTGCCTATCTTTACTATATATATAACATAAACAAGCTTTAATATAAATTTTTAGATTAATAACTCTCTAACAATATTTTAAACGCAAGAACGATTAAAATAAGACCTGCAGAGATTTCGAGGTTTTTTGTCGGAAATTTTTTGAAAAGATATCCGCCCCAAAAACCAAGCAAAGAGTTTACAAAAGTTACAATACCGATTATCAATGCAGGAATTAATATTTTGCTTCCTGTAAACGCTATTGAAACCCCGGCGCCTAAAGCATCAATGCTGGTTGCAACCGATACCAAAAAAATATAGCTCCAACATAAATAACAATTTATCTTTTCTTCTTTTTCTTCCTTAAAAGCATCTTTTATAAATTTCATTCCAAGAAAAATAAAAATAGCAAAAACTATCCAATGGTCATAAGCATCAACGTATTTTGCTACGCTTTTACCCAGAAAATAACCTATAACAGGCATCAAAAACTGAAAAAAGCCAACGGAAAGAGCAAGCATAAGAGAATTTATGCGCTTATTATGCGTAAAAACCAATCCGTTAGAAAATGAAACCACACACGCATCCATTGAAAGTGCTATTGCAAGTATAAAAATATCCAAAATGCTCATTAAATAATTCTATACAGAAAATATTATTTTTTCAAATAATCATCAAAAGTTTTTTTAACAACACGAAATCCACAGCCCTCATGAAGATTTGCAGGATAAGCGATACTTTTTGCAGGGTATTTTTTACACATATTCAATCTTTTGTTGTAAACAGTGCACAATCCCTCTTTTGACACATATTTGCATGCAAAAATAAAGTTTCCGTCCTCATCTTTTCCTTTTATATAAAATCTTTTGTAGGAAGGAAAAAGGAATTGCATTATCTTAAATTCTTTTTCTGTATACGTGTCAAAGCTGTACATATAATTGCAGCATTTGCCGCATTTTTTGCACTCGCCAATAACTTCGTACCTGATATTTTCCGGTACAAAGTAAGATTTTATTTCGTTAATGATATTTACAATCAAGTTCTTCATGGGCTTTACAATTTGATTTTATGGTAAAATTTATTTGTTAATATTTTAGCATAATATATTTATATAAGCATTTAGATAAAAAAGGGTAAGAAAAAAATGGATGATTTTAAGGTTCCAAAAAGAATAAAAAAAGCAAGCAGTCAAAAGAAAAATCCTGAAATTGCAAACACGGCAATTTTTATGATTTCAATATTTATAGCGGTAATCGTCGCTTTTAACGTCTATTTGGCTTCGCTCCCTCCTATCAGAAATCTAAATGAATTTAAACCGAATATTGTAACAAAGTTTTATTCTAACGATGATGAAGTCATAAAAACATTTACCGCATTCACTTTTTCAAAAGTTGAATTGGAAAATATTCCTGACAATTTAATAAATGCAATTATCGCAACAGAAGACAAGAATTTCTACAAGCACCACGGCTATGACGTTTCAGGTTTGATACGTTCTACATTTGCAAATGTGCTTGCAGGGCGCGTAGTCCAAGGCGCAAGTACAATTACGCAACAACTTGCAAGAATATTGTTCTTATCTAACGAAAAAACTTTTACCAGAAAAATAAAAGAGCTTATCGTTGCAGTCAGAATAGAAAAAACAATTCCGAAAGAAAAAATCCTTGAAATGTATCTTAACAACGTATACCTCGGGTCAGGAGCTTACGGGGTCGAAGGCGCATCTCAAATATATTTCAACAAACACCTGAAAGATTTAACATTGGCAGAATGTGCATTGATTGCAGGTCTTCCGCAAGCACCTTCTGTTTATTCGCCGTTTCATGACGAAGAACTGGCAATAAAAAGAAGAAACAAAGTTCTTCAAAGAATGTACCGTTCAAGATTCATAACAAAAGACGAATACAATCAGGCAAAAGAAGAAAAATTACACCTGAACCCGCTTCCTGAAATTTACACACTAAACAAAGCACCTTATTTTTGTGATTATGTAATGAAAGAACTCGAAAAATTAGGATTTGATGAAGTTGAGATATCTCAAGGCGGCTATAAAATCGTAACAACGCTTGACTACAAAGCTCAAAAAAAAGCTAACGAATCAATAATTCAAAGAATGAACGGCTGGGGGCTTAAAGGTAAAAAACAACAAGCGGCATTGCTTTCTTTCAACCCGATTGACGGAAGAATTTTGGCATACGCAGGTGGAAAAGATTACTCAAAAAGCCAATATGACCGTGTAACCCAAGCTATCAGACCCCCAGGGTCAGCTTTCAAACCTTTTATCTATGCAGCAGCCATAGAAAAAGGGATGGGCCCAAACGATATGTTGGAAGATACTCCTTTTAGAGTTGGAGATTGGGCTCCTGGAAACTACGGACATAAATATAGAGGAAAAATTCCTGCTTATAAAGCGCTGATGATTTCATCAAACGTTTGTGCGGCTAGAGTTATTCAATCAACAGGTGTGCGCTCAGTTATTCAAATGGCAAGGGTTTTAGGAATTACCACTCCTATAGAATACGATTACACAATCGCTTTAGGTTCAAACGGCGTAAGATTATTTGAGTTCACAAGAGCTTATGGAGCTTTTGCCAATGGCGGATTCAAGGTAGAACCTTATGCAGTTGAAAGAGTTGAAACATCAAGAGGAAAAGTTGTTTATCAAGCTCCAAGAGCAAAAACAGCAAAAGTAATGGATCAAAATACAGCGGCTATTTTAACAGCGATGCTAAAAACAGTTATCCAAAGCGGAACCGGACGTGCTGCTAACATAGGAAAACCTGCGGCAGGAAAAACCGGAACAACAGATGACTCAAGAGATGCTTGGTTTATGGGATACACTCCTGATGTTGTAACAGGTGTTTGGGTTGGAAACGATGACAACACTAAAAACGGTAAAATAACCGGTGGAACAGTTCCTGCGCTTATCTGGAAAGATGTTATGGCTATTGCAACAACACCTTATGGTTCTGTAGATTTTGATTATCCTGAAATCGAATTAAAAAATTATTCAGGCGGCAAAAAATCATCCGAAGGCGAACAGGTTGGTACAGATGAAGAAGCTGCAGAAGAAATTACCGAAGAAACAACAACTTCAGGAAATACTCAACCAACTGATACAGCTTCTTCATTAAAAACACCAACGCAAAAGCCTCAAGATAAAAAATCTTCTCCGCTTGCGCCTGTTCCAATGGCAACGCCTGCCGGAATCGAAAAAGAATAATTATCAAATATAAAGCCTTCTTTTCGTTGAAATATTCATCATTTGTCATCCTTGTGGTAAAATATTCTTATTGAGACACGAAAAGAGGTAAATATGGAAGAAACAAAAAATACGTCAATGTCGCCAAAAGAAAATATAAGACAAGCTAGAATCCAAAAGCTTACTGATTTGGCTGACAAGGGAATAAACGCATACCCTTATTCTTTTAATAAAAATGCTAACGCTGCTGATTTGCACGAAAAATATAAAGAGCTTCCAACAGGAGAAGAAACGGAAGATTTTTACTCAGTTGCCGGAAGAATTATGGCGATGAGAAATTCAGGCATGTTTATTGATTTAATGGATGCAACAGGCAAAATTCAAATTTTTTGCCATAAAGAAAACATGTCAGAAGAAGATATTAAAACATTAAAATTAATCGACATTGGTGATTTTATTGGTGTTACAGGATCTATCAGAAGAACTCCGCGTGGAGAACTATCTATTAAAGCTAAAGAATACAAACTTTTGTCTAAAGCTCTCCTTTCTCTTCCAGAAAAATTCCACGGACTGACCGACGTTGAAACAAGATACAGACAAAGATATGTTGATTTGATTGTAAATGAAGAATCAAGAGATACTTTAAGAAAAAGAAGTTTAATTATTCAAAAAATAAGAGAGTATTTATCAAAACAAGGTTTCTTGGAAGTTGAAACTCCGATGCTTCACCCGCAAGCAGGAGGCGCAAGCGCAAGACCGTTCATCACTCATCACAACACCCACGATATGGATATGTTCTTGAGAATTGCACCTGAGCTTTATTTAAAAAGACTTATGGTTGGCGGACTAAGCGAAAAAATATTTGAAATCAACAGAAGCTTCAGAAATGAAGGGATGGATACTCGCCACAACCCTGAGTTTACAATGATAGAACTTTATCAAGCTTATGTTGACTACAACGAAATGATGGCTTTGACTGAAAATCTTGTCAGCACAATCGCGCAAGAAGTCTTAGGCACAATGAAAATAAAATATGGCGAAAACGAAATTGATTTGACCCCGCCTTGGGATAGAAAAACGATGCTTGGCGCTGTTAAAGAATACACTGGCATTGATTTTAATCAATACTTTACCGCTAAAGAAGCAGCTGACGAAGCGGAAAGAATGGGGGTCCATGTTGAAAAAACTGACAACTGGGGACAAATTATTGATAAAATATTTGAAGATAAAGTTGAACCACATCTAATTCAACCTATCCACATAATTGATTACCCTCGTGACATATCTCCACTTGCAAAAGTTCACAGAGATAACGACAGATTAACTGAACGTTTTGAAACACGTGTAAATGGATGGGAAATTGCAAATGCATTCTCTGAATTAACTGACCCGATTGACCAAAGAATGCGTTTCGAGGCTCAAGCAAAAGCAAAAGCCGCTGGAGACGAAGAAGCTTGTGATATTGACGATGATTACATCCAAGCACTTGAATACGGACTTCCTCCTACAGGTGGAATGGGAATGGGCATCGACAGACTTGTTATGTTGTTGACAAACTCTCAATCAATAAGAGACGTAATTGCTTTCCCTACAATGAAAAAAATCGAAAAATAAATTAAGATAAACAAAAAATATGGCGAATGCGATGCATTCGCCATATTTTTTTATTAGTATAGATAGTCAGATTTTAGAATGTCATTTTTTCTTTTTATTTTTGACCTAAAATCATATCCAAAACAGCCATTCTAACAAAAACACCGTTTTTAGATTGCTCGAGAATAACATTTCCCCATTCGCTGTCGAGAATTTCGGATGAAAGCTCAACGTCTCTGTTTACTGGCCCCGGGTGCATTATCAAAATCTTTTCGCTTGCATATTCTCTTAACTTTTTCATTGTGAGACCATAATCGTGAACATAGTCAAATATCGGGAATCTATCTTCTAATCTTTCTTTTTGGATTCTTAAAAACATTGCAACATCAGCATCTTTGAGAGCATCTTCAAGTTTATTTGTATAATTTACACCAGGAATTTCGTCTTTAAAATATTTTGGAGTACAAATACAAATATTAGCATTGAATTTTTTAAGCAATTTTATATTTGAATGCGCGACTCTTGAATGTTTTACGTCTCCAACAAAAGTAATTTTTTTACCTTCCAAATCTTTTAAATGTTTATGCATGGTATAAAAATCAAGCAAAGCCTGTGTTGGGTGAGAATTTTGTCCATCACCTGCGTTTATAAAAGAAATAGGGCATCTAACTTCTTCCGCTACTTGTCTGATGATTCCTGATTCGCTGTGACGAATTACAATCCCATTTATGCCGATTTGATAGAGGTTTTCTATTGCATCTTTTAACAATTCACCTTTTGAAAGAGCATAATTTCCTGCTTCAAAATTATATATGTGCACTCCAAGCTTGTTTGCAGCCATTTCAAAACTAAATTTTGTTCTTGTAGAATCTTCAAAGAAAAATAAAGCGAGGTGTTTTCCAAAACAAGATGAAAGAGCCTTGTCATTTTCAAAATCAGCAGCGAGATTAATTACATCGATAATTTCCTCTTTACTCAAATCATCTAACGTTATCAAATTATTTTTCATTATAAACTCCTAAACTATGAATATTTTACGAATGAATGTTGTTATTTTTTCAATCTTGAACTAACAACTTCTTTTATAATTTTCGCCCCAAAGTAAGCTCCCAAACCGACAACAGCTCCAACAGCGGCAGCGCCCATTGTTGTTGCTGCAATAATTCCACCAAGCATAAATGCCATCGCACCCATCGCAGAAGGCGGTGTGGAATCAGCTTTTGGAATCTCCACTTTAGGTTCATTTTTTACTATTGTTTTTATAAACTCGTCTCCAGTGTGGATAGTCATTTTATCAGCGGCAGCTCTTGTAAAAGAAACATCTTTGGCCTTTGATTGTTCAACATTTTGCGGGTCAGTTTTTTGAATGTTTTGTATTTTTGATTTAATTTCAAAAATATCTTTCTTGAGCCCCGTATCTAGTTGTAATCTATCAGCAGAACGGCGTTCGCCTCCTGAGCGTCTGTCTAATTCAACAGGAACGCTGCTTTTTCTTCTATCGTTTACAATGTTGTATTGCGGATATAATTTTAAGTTGATGCCGTTCATAATCCCTCACAATCTTTATTTATTATAAGTTAAAGAATTGTTTTTTTTGCCTTTTACAGGCGAAATTTATCAAATTTTAATATTCTGATATAAATTTTTTAATGTATCTCTAAGTTTTTCAATATCACAAAATTCAAAAGGTAACTTGCAAACCATCTGCTCTGGAATTTCGAGTGCTTTTGCTTTCAAATTTTTGCCCTCCTGTGTAAGATAGATATTAATATGCCTCTCATCGGAAGGGTCTCTTTTTCTTTTGATAAGTTTTGCTTTTTCCATTTTTTTAAGAAGAGGAGTTAAAGTTCCCGAATCGAGCCCAAGTTTTTTACCCATATAATTTAAGGTTACTCCGTCTTTTTCCCACAAAACCATAAGCGCAATATATTGTGTATAGGTGATTTCAAGCCTATCCAAGAGTGGTTTGTAAGCACGAATTATCGCCCTTGAAGCCGAATATACGGCAAAACAAAGCTGGTTGTCTAGTTTTAAAAATTCATCACCTTTTGTCATTACATGCTTCCTGTTTCTTGATTTTTAGTTCATTCTATCATAAAAAGAAACCTGAAAGAATGCATTATTTGCCTAGCATCTGCAACACTCTTTCAGGTCGGAATAAGATAGTTTGATTAGAGGAGTTTATTTATCGTATCTGCAATATCAGAAGGCTCTATCGGAGATTCAAAACGCTTTACAACGTTACCTTCTTTATCTATTAAAAATTTTGTAAAATTCCATTTTATAGAATCGCCTTCAAGATAGTTTGCGAAATTTTGTTTTAAGAAGTCAGACAAAAATTTTCCTGCGCCGTCATTCTCATTTAAACCTTCAAATTTAGCTTCTTGAGTTAAATATTTGTACAACGGATGTGCGTCTTCGCCTCTCACGTTTATTTTTGCAAACATAGGGAAAGTTACACCGAAATTAAGCTTGCAAAATTGAGCAATTTCAGCATTTTCTGCAGGATCCTGTTCCGCAAATTGGTTGCAAGGAAAACCAAGAATTTCAAACCCCTTATCTTTAAATTGTTGATAAAGAGCCTCTAAACCCTCAAATTGTTTTGTAAAACCGCACTTGCTCGCTGTATTTACTATCAACAAAGTTTTACCTTTATATTCAGAAAGTTCTTTTTCTTTTCCATCAATTGTCTTTACTTTAAAATCATATAATTTCATTTTTGCCTCCTTTTCGGTTGTCCACAATTCAATTGTATACAATATAATATTTTTGTCAAGTACTTTTATATAAATTTTTCATTCTATTTAATTTTTAAATCAAGTGAAAAGAAAAGATATTGGACAAAAGGAGGGGATTTTTACTTTATGTCGGGTGTTACAATCCTTTACATTTACTAAAGAAAATGAAATTTTTGCCGATAACAGACTCAGAGTAATGTGAAGAAACCTAAGGAGAAAATAGTATGTCTAAGGATAAAGTGCCAAATGTGGTAGCCAATTTGAATGCTCTTAATTTAGGCGACAAGAGTAAAGTCAAAATCGGAGAAAAAGGTGAAGTTATTGATTTCACAAATCTTTCTGAAGGACTTGCAGGTAAAAAGGTTAAAGGAACCGTCTATGTTGATTTGGACGGCGACGGAATCTTCGACAAGCAAATTAAGTCTAGGGCTTTAACAAAAGACAACCCTGACGATTTGGCTTCAAAATTCAAACAAAGCAAATACGACAGTACTGCGGTTAAGGATTTATCAAAACAGCTTGTCGAAATTGATGATTTGCTAAAAAATGAAAAACTAACCGATAAAGAGATTAAAAATCTTAGGCATCGAGAAAAAGAAATCTTAAAAGATTTTAAAAAGATGGAAGTTATAAGCCCGAAAGAGATGATGGAAAAAGTTCGAGCAGAGGCTTATGCTGCCAAAAAAGCTGTAGAAGAAAAACCAAAAGTCGAAACTCCTGCAGCCGAGACCAAATCCCCTGAAAAAACAGAAGAAAAAGGCAAATACACAAGCTATATTGTACAAAACGGAGAATCTCCAAGCTCTATTGCAAACAAGTTCGACTTAAAAGGAGAAGAACGAGAAAAATTCATAAAAGAGTTAAAAGAACACAACAAAGATAAATTAAAAACATTCAAAGGAAGAACTACAGGAAAACCCGTTGACGGATTTTTGGTTGGCGAGCAAATAGAGCTTCCCGGTGAATTTGAAACAAAAGGAAAAATGAAATCCAGAGAAGAAGCTATTGCTGAATGGAAAAAAGCACATGCAGCAAAAACAGAAGACAAATCTGGCAGAAAGACAGATGCAAAAGGAAAAACTTCAGTAGACAAAAAAGTTGAGGACAAAAGCAAGACTGCATCTGATACAAGAGCAGAGAGCAAAACTAAGGCTGCAGCAACTAAACATACAGAAGACAAATCGAAAAATCACGAAGCTAAAAAAACAGAGGCTAAATCTAAACCTTTAACAGACAAAAAAGTTGAGGATAAAACCAAGACTGCTGCTGATACAAAAGCAGAGAGCAAAACTAAGGTTGCAGCAACTAAACATACTGAAGACAAATCGAAAAATCACGAAGCTAAAAAAACAGAGGCTAAATCTAAACCTTTAACAGATAAAAAAGTTGAGGATAAAACCAAGGCCACTGCTGATACAAAAGCAGAGGACAAAACTAAGACCGCGGCTAACAAAAAAACTGAAGCAACAACCAAATCAAATGATGCTAAAAAAACAGAAGGACCAAAAAGCAAGCTTCCTGAAACAGAGTATCGAGATGGCGAAAAAGTTTACAAAAACGCTAAAGGCCAAATCTGCAAAAACTATATCGATTCAAAAGGCACAAAAGTTATAGAATACTACGACCCAAAAATATCACAAAAAGGTGCTGTTAGAATTGATCATATCTACGAAGATGGTGGAAAAGCCACTTGGATAGATAAAGATGCAGATGGAAATTCAGAAAAACGCTATGAAACTTACGCTGATGGACGTAAACGCATTTATGAAAATATAAATGATAACGACAGCTATGAACACTTAATTGAAATAGATAAAAACAATAAAGAAACATATTATATCGATAGAAATGAAAATAAAAAGTTTTCAGCCAATGAATCTGTGAGCAAATCTGAATATTACAACAGCAAACCAACGACTGTAAACAACACAAAAACAAAGACTTCTGGTAAACTAACGGAAGACAGACCGAAAGTAACTGAAACCCCAAAAGCAGAAGTTAAAAAGTCCGAAGATGCTAAAATTAACAGTGCGAGCAAAAAAACTGTTAAATTAAGCAACTCTCGAAATGTTGAATACGAATATGATAAAAACGGGAACATACAAAGTGCAACATCTGTTTTTGTTTATTCAAACGGGAAACGTGAAGTTGGAAACTCTAAAAATTTCCAACAAGCAAAAAAGGAATTTGAAACAAACATCATGCGAGATTCTTACTTAGGCTCAATAAAAACAGGCTACGGCGAAGAATTTTTATTACAATTTATGAAACAATACAACGAAGAAGCGAAAAAGAATAACAAGCCTTTGATTCAAGATAAAGTAAATTTCCCATCAAAAGAGCTTAGGGAATTATTCAAAAAATTATAACCTAAATTAGAAATAATACCGAAGGCGAAGTTTTCAATAAAAACTTCGCCTTTGGATTGGATATTAAAAAAAATAATTATTCGCTTATCGCATCAAAGCATTCTGAGCAAATTGTTTCATGTCCGGAGTGCTCGCCTAAAGATCTGTACTTCCAGCATCTTTCGCATTTTTCGCCGATTGCTTTTGTTACATAAACCTCAAAAACATCTTCCTGATATTTATTCAAAGTGTCTGAAGGTTCGTCATCTGACAAAATAGCTTGTGAGGTGATGAAGATATTTGCAAGCTCACTCTCGTTTGCTTTTAAAATTTCTGCAATTTTTTCATCACTGCATTTCACATAAACTGCAACCTCTAACGAGCTTCCTACTGCTTTTTCAGCCCTAAGCGGCTCGATTGCCTTTGTCACAATTTCTCTTAACTTCAAAATGTTTGAGAATTCTTCTTCCAGTTTAGCATCGTCCCATCTTGGGTTAATTTTCGGCCAGTCAGAAAGCAAGACGCTCTCCAAGCCGCCCTTCTGGGATTCTATAACATTTTGCCAAATATCTTCCGCCTGATGAGGCATTACAGGAGTCAATATCTTGATTAACGCTTGTGATATTTCAAACAAAACTGTTTGGCAAGCTCTTCTTGAAAGAGATTTTTTGCCCGCTGTATAAAGCCTATCCTTAACAATATCTAGATAGAATGAGCTCAAATCAACGGCTGCAAAATTTTGCAAATGTTGAAAATATTTGTAGAACTCATAACTTTCAAACGCTTCTGTAACCTGTTTTGTGAGCTGATTTAATTTTGCAAGCGCAAATTTATCAAGCGTTTTTAAATCATTATACTGAACATAATCCTTTGAAGGGTCAAAATCATACAAATTTCCAAGCAAAAATCTTGTCGTATTTCTTGTTTTTTTGAAAATTTCAACGAGTTGTTTTATGATATTATTTCCAATTTTTATATCGTTTCTGTAATCTACAGAAGCAGCCCAAAGCCTTAGGATATCAGCACCATAGGTTTTGATAATTTCATCAGGTCTAATGTAATTGCCCAAAGATTTTGACATTTTTCTGCCGTCTTCACCAAAAACAAACCCGTGAGTTAAAACTTCTTTGTAAGGTGCCTTGTTTTGTACAGCCATAGAGGTCAAAAGAGAAGACTGGAACCATCCTCTGTGCTGGTCTGAACCTTCTAGATACAAATCAACCGGAGTATTTCCAAGTTCTTCTGAACGTTTTTCAACAACAGCCTTCCAAGAAACACCTGAATCAAACCAAACATCCATAATGTCGTTTTCTTTTTGGAAGTTCTCGCCACTGCAATGAGGGCATTTAAATCCATCAGGCAAAAGTTCTTTTTCTTCATATTTTACCCAGGCATCAGAACTTTCTTCGTCGAATTTTTGCGCAACATGATTAATTGTTTCATCAGTTACAACAACTTCACCGCAATCCTTGCAATAGAAGACTGGAATTGGCACTCCCCAAGCTCTTTGTCTTGAAATACACCAGTCAGAACGTCCTTCAACCATGTTAGAGATTCTGTTTTCTCCACTTGCAGGAACCCATTTAACATTTTTTATCGCTTCAAGAGTTTCTTTTCTGAATTTATCAACCTTAACAAACCACTGAGGAGTAGCACGATAAATAACCGGATGCTTACATCTCCAGCAATGCGGGTACGAGTGAGAAATTTCAGCTTTTGCAAGCAAAGCATTTGCCTGCTCTAATTTTTCTATAACTATAGCATTTCCTTTGTAGTAAGGAACCCCTTTCAAATCAGGAACCTCATCAGTCCATTCACCCTTGCTGTCTAGCGGAGAGAGAACATCTAGCCCATATTTAATACCGACTTCATAATCTTCAAGACCGTGCCCCGGTGCTGTATGGACTTCTCCCGTACCGGCTTCAGTTGTAACGTGCTCTCCTAAAATTAATGGAGATTTTCTGTCATAAAGAGGATGTTGCGTTTTTAAAAGTTCTAAATTTTCTCCAAGGCAAGAGCCTAATACCTTGATTTCATCTTCCTGCCAGTCTACACCTTTTAAGAAACTTGCCAAAAGTTCTTGTCCGATTACATAAACATCTCCACCTTTTTCAAAGAAAGTGTATTCTAACTTTGGATGCAAACATATTGCAAGGTTTGAAGGAATTGTCCAAGGGGTGGTTGTCCAGATAACCGCATAGAGGCTTGGCGGATTAGAAGATTGTAGGCTTGGAATATTTGCTGCTATTCCTGCCTTTTTTACTGATTCTTCGTCAAACTTGAACCTAACATAAATTGATGTTGAAGTGTGATCAGCATATTCAACTTCTGCTTCTGCAAGCGCAGTTTCGCAAGCCGCACACCAATAAACAGGTTTTAGGCCTTTTTCAATATAACCTTTTTTATACATTTCGCCAAAAACTCTTACCTGCTCAGCTTCAAAAGAAGGGTCAATTGTAAGGTAAGGATTTTCCCAGTTGCCCAAAACGCCCAAACGCTTAAATTCGGATTCTTGGCCTTTAAGATTTTTGTGTGCAAACTCTCTGCATTTTGCTCTTAATTCCAAAGGAGTTAAGGCACTTCTTCCACCTTTTATAGTTTTAACAACCGCATTTTCTATCGGCAAACCGTGTCCGTCATATCCCGGAACATAAGGTGCATAATACCCTCTTTGGGTTTTATATTTGATTAAAATATCTTTTAAAATTTTATTCAGAGCTGTCCCGACGTGGATTTTTTCAGAGCTCAAATAAGGCGGGCCGTCGTGCAAAATATAGGATTTTGATTTATCTTTATCAGAGATAATTTTGTTATAAATATCCATTTCATTCCATATTTTTTGTATTTCCGGCTCTCTCATAGCTGCGTTCGCACGCATTGCCAACGTAGTTTGCGGCAGATTTAACGTATCCTTATATTCTTTTTCCAGTTCTGTCATTTTTTTACTAACCTTCCATCATACTATAATCTTCCTGCTTTTGTTCCACTTTCACAGGATTCAATTTTTTCATTTTTGATTCTTTTACGAACTCATGCATTTTAGCATAATCAAACTCATTTTCCCAGCGCGCAATCACTACAGTCGCAACGCAATTTCCGATTAAATTTACAGTCGTTCTTCCCATATCCAAAATTTGATCAATACCAAGCAAAATTGCAACCCCAATTATAGGGATATTGAAACTTGCAAGTGTGCCCGCCAATACAATCAACGATACTCTAGGCACCGCAGCAACACCTTTGCTCGTTAGCATAAGCGCCAACATAATCATAATTTGTTGTTCCACAGACAAATTTATACCGACTATTTGAGTCGCAAATAAAACTCCAAGTGCAAGATACAAAGTACTTCCGTCAAGATTGAATGTATACCCCGTCGGCATAACAAATCCGACAATATTTCTAGGAACTCCAAATTTTTCCATCACATTCATCGCCTTAGGAAGCGCAGCTTCCGAACTTGCGGTTGAAAATGCCAGAAGAGCAGGTTCTTGAATTGTTTTTAACAAAGCTCTGAATGGTATTTTTACGATTTTGCAAGCAATGAAAAGCACTATTGTTACAAAAAGCGCTAAAGCAAAATACAATGAGAATATTATTTTTCCATAACTCAACAGAATTTTTATTCCGTTTGAGCCAACTGTAGATGCAATTGCTCCGAAAATACCGACTGGCGCAAAATACATTACATATTCCGTAAATTTAAACATTATTTCAGACAATGAGCTAAGTATATCTAAAACAGGTTTCGCTTTTTGACCTACAGCACAAATTGCAAGCGCAAAAAATATTGAAAAAACAACAATCTGAAGCAAATTACCTTCCGCCATAGACTGAACTACGCTTGTAGGGAAAATATCAACAACAAGCTCAGAAAGTGAGCTGTGAACTTTTACTGATGCCATTTGAGTTGCAGCCTGCAAATCGTGAGGATTAACACTGATTCCAAAACCAGCCCCCGGCTTAAAAACATTACCGACGAACAAACCTATTGCCAAAGCCACAGTCGTTACTATTTCAAAATAAACAATCGTTTTAATCCCGACTTTTCCGATACTTTTTGCATCGCCGTGACCTGCTATCCCGACAACGAGAGTTGCAAATAACAACGGCGCAATAATCATTTTTACCATATTGAGGAAAATAGTTGCCAGCGGATGAAGTTTCTGTGCAAACTCAGGGGCAAGCCAACCTACCAACACACCCAATATGAGGGATATAAATATTGCTAACGTAAGTTTTGAACTTTTCAAAATAAATCCTTCCTATACGTAAAGCTTTTGCATTGTATCATTTAAAAGCCCGACTGTTATACATTATACAACAAAAAAGCATTTATAAAAAACATCTGTAAATCTTTATAAAGTTTTTATCCAAACAAACCGAATTGCAAGATTGAAAGCCGTGTGATATAATTTTTGTATAAATATATAAAAAAAGGAAAAATTAATGGCAGTAAGAAAAGTTTTAACATACGGAACGCCTTCGTTGAGAGAACCTTCAAAAGAAGTTCATAAAGT
>JAEWYI010000049.1 GCA_023395735.1 Cyanobacteria bacterium OH_SFB_17 | reverse complement strand
GCAGTAAGAACCTCAGATGGCACATACGAAGCAAAAGAAGTTACAGCAATTGCAATAAAAACAGATGATGCAATAAAAAAATTAAATTCTTCAAACGCATTTAACACTCCAGAAGGGCTAAAAAGCAACTACCTCTTGCTCGCTGACGTATATCTCAACGGAGAAAACTGGAACAGCATTGGCTCTGAAGACTCTCCATACACAGGAATGTTTGACGGAAACAAATGCACAATAAGCAACATGTGCATTGATCTTGCAACTCAAGGCAACAAAATGTATCAAGGTCTTTTCGGCAACAACGATGGAACTGTTAAAGGAGTAAACCTTGAAGATGTACAAATTATACTTGATTCCGCAAAAGGGAACACAAGTTGGACAGGTTATGTTGGCGGAATTGCAGGACTAAACAGTGCCAACGGCCTAATTGAAAACTGCAATGTCGAAAACATAACCATTGCAATTGAAGACAATGCAGAAGAGGTTGGCGGAGTTATTGGCCGAAATTACGGCAAAGCAGACAAAATATCCTCAAGCGGCTCAATAACAGTTGGCAACTACTGCGGAGATGTAGGTGGATTAATCGGCTGGCACCAATCAGGTGCCGTAACACGTTCTTCAGCAGATGTTGATATAAATATCGGAGGAAACTGCAGCTACGGAGGACTTTTATTCGGCGACACCGGTGGAACAATTCAAAACTGCTTTGTGACAGGAAGCCTAAATGCGTCAGGAACAAAAAGATATTACGAAAAAGAAGGTTTGTCAGGACTAATGAGAAAAGGTGTTGAAAACTGCTTCTATTCAGATGGAAGTTCATACTCAGTATATGACGACAACAGTACAGAAAGCACAAAATATAATTCCGCAAGCGATTTTGCATCAAAATTTTCTGATAAAATAACCGTCAACGGTGTTGAAATTCCTATCTGGATTTTCCCCGGAGAAGAAGGTAATAGCGGAAACATTCCTATCTTGAACCAAGCTGCCGTTGACGTTGTAACTATCACACCAGCTTACACAGAGGAAAACACAATGGTTAATGACTATTCCAACCCAACAAACTGGGAAACTATTGAAGTTGATGATCTTACAAAACCGATTGCTTGGGAGCAAATGGAAGTCGACGACGAAACATCCCCTGTCGCGTGGGAACAAAAAGATATCCTAGGGCTAGTAGATGATTACTCAAAACCAATCGAATGGGAACAAGAAGCAATTTATTCTAAAAGAGATATCTATGAAAAAGAGCTTGCAATGGCTAAAACCGTAGAAAATTTAACATCTGAAGAAATTGAATACGGACTTAGAAACGGCTATCTTCAATTATGCAAAACTGCAAACTCTCTTTCTAAAAACATCAAAACTGTCGGGGGTTACGAATTTGAAATAGTTGACTGGAATACATCCACTGAAATCAGCGATAAATTATATACAGATAACGATGCAAAAGCAGAAGCTGAATACGAAGCAAGTCTTAAAAAAATTCAAACTAAAGATAAAAAACTCGAAATTGAACAACAAAATTTAGACACCGAATACAAAGCACTTTCTACAGAATATGACAGCATCAAAAAAGTTATAGACAAAAATATAGATAACTCATTCAAAACTTTTGGATAAAATTAAATATCCAATCCCAAATCCAAAGTCATCGCCTTTGCTACTATTGCGCTGGACGAAATTATATCGACCCCTGTCGATGCAATCTCTTTTACGGTTTTCAAATTGACATTTCCGCTTGCTTCAACAACAGCCCTGCCATCAATAAAAGAAACCGCCTCACGCATAGCCTCTATCGACATGTTATCAAGCATTATAATATCAGCCCCTACTGCAACTGCCTCTTTAACCTGCTCTAACGTGTCACATTCAACTTCAATCTTGTGTGCGTGAGAAATGTTTTTTCTTAATTTTTCAACCGCCTTGGTAATTGAACCTGCAAGTCTGATATGATTATCTTTTATCATCGCACAATCACTCAAATTAAATCTATGCAAAGCCCCGCCGCCTGTTTTCACAGCATATTTTTCAAACAACCTAAAATTAGGCGTAGTTTTTCTTGTATCGACAATCTGTGCCTTGTTATCAGCAATCGCGTCCTGATATTTTCTAGTTTCAGTAGCAATCCCGCTTAAGCGCTGAACGTAGTTCAGCGCGGTTCTTTCCCCTGTCAAAATTGCACGAGCAGAACCTCTTATTGAGGCGATTTTATCGCCAAAGGCGATAAAATCGCCATCTTTAAAATAAAATTCAACTTCAACATTTTTATCTAAAACATTAAAAACTTTTTTAAAAATATCAGCTCCACAAAGGATACCATCCTCCCGTGTGTTCAAAACTCCCTCGAGAATATCGCCTTCTTCAGCCAAAAAATCTGTTGTAATATCACCAAAGCCAATATCTTCTTCCAATGCTGATTTAACGTGCTTTTCTATAATAAAATCGTGCAAAATTAATCCCATAAAACCTCTACTAATTTACAAAAACAGGCTTACCTTCACCTTTTACCATCAAATTGTGTTCTGCGCTATCGAAAGTTATCGGATAATCTTTTCTATAATGCGCGCCCCTGCTTTCTCTGCGATTCAGCGCAGAGTCAATAACCAACTGCGCAACTGTGAGCATATTTCTAAACTCATATTCCCATTTATCAAAACATTTTTCACTGGTTGTGAATTTCATTTTTAACTTCTGAAGCTTTTCTTCTGCAATCAAAAGCGATTTTTCATCCCTCAAAATCCCAACATGATTCCACATGATATCCTGAAGCTCTTTTTTCAAAGCATCTATATCATACTCAATCAAATCAATTTCTTGGGTATATTTATCGACAATTTTCTTAACAGATTCATCAATTTGTTTTGGCGGGGTTAAGTTTGCAAAAGTCAAATAATTTGCAAGCTCATGCGCACAAACAACACATTCCAAAAGCGAATTGCTTGCGAGTCTGTTTGCCCCATGCAACCCTGTGGATGCGACTTCGCCTATTGCATAAAGCCCCCTGATAGAAGTTTTTCCTTCTACATCGGTTTTTATACCACCCATTGAATAGTGTGCAGCAGGCGATACAGGAATAAAATCTTTTGAAATATCAATCCCGTTTTCTTCACAAATTCTTGTTATATTCGGAAATCTTTTTTGTAATTTTTCTTTTTCAAGATGTGTAGAATCCAAAAACACATGACCAAGTTTCTGTTCTTGCATTTCGTTAAAAATAGCTCTTGTAACAATGTCTCTAGGCGCCAATTCTTTTTTCTCATGATATTTATGCATAAATTCAACACCCTTTACATCAACGAGTTTTGCACCTTCGCCTCTTACAGCTTCTGAGATTAAAAATCTGTTTTCATCAATATCGAGCGCCAATGCTGTCGGATGAAACTGCACAAATTCCATATCTTGAATAATTGCACCTGCCTTATATGCAAGCGCAACTCCATCTCCTGTTGCAACTGTCGGATTTGTTGTATATTTATACAACTGCCCCAAACCTCCTGATGCTAAAATAACAGCAGAAGAATATATTACCTCATATTCTTGGGTCAAATCATTAAAGGCTATAAGCCCTTTGCAGTCATTGTCAAGATTTGTCAAAAGCTCAACAGCCAATGTTTGTTCATACACATCTATATCTTCATTTTCTAAAACTTTTTTTGTAAGCGCTTTTTCTATTCCTCTGCCTGTTGCATCACCACCAGAGTGCAAAATACGATTGACACTATGAGCAGCTTCTAAAGTCAAGAAAAAATCGTCGTTGTCGTTTTTATCAAACTCAACCCCAAAAGTTAACAAATCTTTTATTACATGGTCGGAATTTTCAGAAATAAATTTTGTAACTCCAAAATCGCTCAAACCAGCGCCTGCTTTAAGTGTATCTTGAATGTGAAGGGTCGTAGAATCCTTTTTGTTTTCTTCCAAAACGGCAACTATGCCACCTTGCGCGTACCTTGAATTGCTTTCACCAATTTTAGATTTTGTAATCAAAAGCAAGCCGTCAGATAGATTGCTTTGTTGAGTAATCTTCAATGCAGCGTACAAACCTGCAATACCTCCACCTATAATTACGGCTGAATATTTTGAATGTTTCATATCAAAAAGTCCTTCCCTCCCGAGAATTTCGGTTTTCGGGTAAATTTATTTCACTTAATTTTAAATCAAACAAAAAAAATTTTCCACTTTGTAAAATTAAGTTTTTATTAAAAATGAGATTTATGATATCATCGAAATTGAGAAAGAAGGAAAAAAATAATGAAAGAAAAATTGTTGTTCACCTGCTTAATAATACTTTTTTGCGGTTTTTTACCCGTAAACTCCGCTGAGATTCAGCCTAAAACGGCTTCTCTAATCCAACAAAAAACTCCTGAATTTATTGACAACATGGTCAACAAGCACAAAAACGAAGTGAAAATAATTTTTTCTGACATAGACGACACACTTATCCCGCTTAGTTTAAACGGTAAAGAAACCTCCACCCCGCAAATTGCAAAAGATGAAATAAAACTATTACAAAAAGAAAACATCCCAATTGTCCTTGCTACAGGAAGAGCAAGGAACGAAATCAGCCACGTTATAAAAGATTTAAACTTGACAACTCCTTATTTAATCCTCCTTCAAGGCAGCGAAATCATTGACTTAAACGGAAACATTTTATATCACGACGGGGTGCCTGCAAAAGATGTATTTAAGATGGAAAAAGAATTTTACAAAATAGTTAAAAAAAACAACCTAACTTCTAATTTTTATATAGTAATTAATGGTGCACAATACGGAACAAAATTTTTCACTATGCCATACAACGGCAAATGCATAAATGTAATTAAATCTTATGAAGATTTTGGACACAATTTTATTGCAGGGAAGGTAATTTTATACGACAGCAACACAAAATCACTCAAAATTCTTCAAAAAGAAATGAAAGAAAAATTCCCCAAATACCAAATTGTAATTTCAGCACACGGATTTTGTGATATAACAAGCCCTTCGGCAACAAAAGGAAACGCAATAAAACAAGTTGCGAAATGGATGAAAATTGATTTAAAAAACGCAGCTGCGTTTGGAGATGCCGAAAATGACATAAGCATGCTAAATACCGTAAAAAAAGAAGGCGGTCTTTCGGTTGCTGTGGAAAACGCTTTACCAAAATTGAAAGAAAATGCAGATTTTGTAACAAAACCCGTCACCTCTGGCGGAGAATATTACGCTATCCAAAAAATTCTACTCAACAATAAGTTGCTTAAACAGAAAAACGAAATTGGAGTGAAGTTTTAAACAATTACTTACTTACTTCAAGCATCCTGTCAATACAATTGATTGCTTTTTTTGCAATTTCTTCGTCAACATTAATTTCATACTGTTCATATTTAAGCGCGTTTAAAATATCTTCAAGATGATGCCACTTCATATTATGACAAACAGCCTTTGGAGACACAAGCAAAAACTTTTTGTCCGGGCAATCTCTGTTTAATCTCTCAACCACACCTTGTTCGGTAACAATAATAAATGTTTTTTTGTCGCTTTCTTTTGCAAATTTGATTATGCCTGTTGTACTTCCGACATAATCTGCCATACTTGCAACTTGCTGGTGACATTCAGGATGCGCAAGCACCAAGGCATCAGGATATTGCTCTTTTAAATTTGTTATGTCTTCTGGTTTTATCCTTAAATGAGTAGGACAGAAACCGGGATAAGTTGTAACTTTAACCCCATCTAGCTTGCTTTCTACCCATTTGCCCAAATATGTGTCAGGACAAAATAAAACTTCTTTTGCGCAGAGACTTTCTACAATTTTTACGGCGTTTGAGCTTGTACAACAAATATCACATTCCGATTTAACTTCGGCTGTAGAATTTACATAGCATACAGTAGGCAAGCCGGGATTTTTTGATTTGAATTCTCTTAGCTGCTTAAGATTAATCATATCAGCCATATTGCATCCGGACTCTGTTCTCGGTAACAAAACTTTTTTGTCAGGAGACAAAATTTTTGCAGTTTCAGCCATAAAATAAACCCCTGCAAAAACTATTATATCAGCATCGGTTTTAGCAGCCATTTGGCTCAAATAAAGCGAGTCTCCAACATAATCAGCAACTTCGTCTATTTCTACGTTCTGATAGCAATGTGCCAAAATAACAGCATTTTTTTCTTTTTTTAATCTTATAATTTCATCTTTTAGCGATTCCATAATCAACCTTTTTCTAAAATAATCCTACTCATATCCTACATTTGATGTAAAGTTATGTTTCAAACGTGATAGATACAAATTCTATTGTATAATAAAAATAAAGTTAGTAAAAGCAACATCAGGATATATGTTAGAAGATTTATTATCAAAACTGGGCGCAAGTACAAAAATAACCGTTGGAGTCTCTGTTTCTCCTAGTGTTGGGCTGGAAATGATTGTAGTTGACAAAGCTACAAACACTGTTGAAAAATATGGCCACAAACCATTGGAGTACAATCATTCAACAAGAGAGATTGCTGATTTTGGTCAATTCCAAACTGCGCTTCAAGATTTATTTGACGAGCTTAGAATAAGCCCAAAAAGCAATGTGATTATAAGTTTACCAAACGTTTTGTTCGGTATGATAACTTTGCCGTTGCTTCTTCCTGACGAAGCAATCACAAACGCTATTATCTCTGAAGTTGAACAATCATATATTTTCAAACGCCAAGAACCAACAGTAACTTGGACTGAAATCATTTCAAACGTAAACACCGAAAACAGGGTAATTGCCTATACAGCTTTGCAAAAATTTTCAATTGAAGGAATTACCGCTGCCTGCGCTGATGTCGGTTGCACGGTTGTCGGAATCGAAAACTCGTATTCATCTCTTTTAAGAGCTCTTGCCTATACAAATTCTACAAAAGAGCAAATGAAAGAAGGAATAACTTGGAATTTGATGGTTATCGGGCAAAACAGTTATTCTATTTTGTCTTTAACCGAAAAAAAAGTAATGGAATATTACGAAGAACCTTTGGCACTAAAATCATTTGTTGGAGATGAAATCTACAACGCGATTACTACATCTGCTCAATTAACTTTGGCAAGCTTGCCTGCAAATTATCTTTGCATTATTTCCGAAACAGATTTGGTAAGTGCAGAAGTTTTATCAATGAAGATGAACAGCGACAGCACAGTAAGCTTCATTGAATGCAACAAATACACTCAAGATAGTCTTCTTCCTGCAAACTTAAATATCCTTCCAAATATAGCGCTGGATATGACTCCTGAAGCAATAGGAACAGCTATAAGTCCATTCTATGACTATCCACTAAAACTTAATTTGGTTGAAACTTCAGACAGCTCTGGACCTGCAGGAATAGATTCAGCAGGCATACCAAAGGTTCGACTCGGAAACTTGGAAATAGAACTTACGCCTGCTTTCATAAAAAGAATGGCACTATTAATCGGTGCAATCGTATTAATTCCGCTTGTTATTGCTACAGTTTTTATCGGTAACTATTACCTGCCACAGCAAAAACAGCAACAAACTGAACTGCAAACAAAAATTGAAACAACACAAGCTGAAATTAAAAAATACAGCGACACCTCAGACAACACTTTTGATGCAAAAGCAGAAACAAATAAAATTATCACACAGAATAAAACTAAAATCACATACTACGCCGCTATGGGTATGAGCATCCCGAATAAACTTTGGGTCACATACTACGGCACAAACGAAGCAGGCAAAGTTGACATAAAAGGCAAAGCTTCAAATGTAGAAAACGTTTATGCGTTCTACAAAAGCTTAAAAGAACTTGTAAACAATTCTGATATAAGACTATACAAATTAGAAATAGCATCAGAATCAATAGACGACGTAATATCAGGAACTTCAGGCGGCGCAAAATATTATGAATTTGAAATTACAAATATGACAGAAGAAGAACTTCATCCGTCAGCAAAACCGGCTACAGGAACACCTGCTGATCAACAACAAGCTCAACCTGCTCAACCTCAACAACCAGCAAGCAGCGGCCCTCAACTAGGAAAACCTCTCTTTGGAGGTCAAAGTAATTCAGGCACAGGAGGCGAACAGGCTCCAGGTGCAACTGCAAACCCGCCGGCTCAAACTCAAGGTGGAGAAGGTTTACCGCCAAATCTCAAATCTATAGAGAAATTCTAAGGAGAATAAATGCAACAGTATAAAGAGGCTATTTTATATATAATATTTATGGTTATTGTTTTTGTCTTTTTGGTAATGAGACTGCAACCTCAAGTTGTGGATTTATATGCAACAATAAATGACATAAAAGCAAAAACAGTAGAAGCTTCTGACCTGGAAAGAAAATTAGAAACTCTAAAAGCGGCCGAAGCAGAAAAAAATACAATATCAGGTGATGTAAAAACTATCTACAAACCAGGAGAAGCAGGGCTTGATACAGAATCCTCGTTCTCTGTTATTTTCAACGATATTGTTGATATGGCAAAATACAACAGCGTAAAACTTTATTCAATAGAATACGTATACAACCCGCCTGAAGATGATTTTGTAAAAGGGGCACCGACACAATACAATGTCTGCCAGCTTAAAATGCAAGTCATCGCTGATTATGAAGATTTACAAAATTTCTTGAAAGAAATTTACAAGTATCCAAACCTCGTAAACATAGAAAAATTAGAGCTTATTCCTTATCAAAAAAATAAGAAAATATTGCTTTCAAATCTTCAGCTAAAACTTTATTCATCTAAGTGATGAAAAATTTATACTGAACATTTTGCTTTTGTTAATCGCACAAAGTTGGCAGTAATTCGTCTCTAAATACATTTTTTTAGAATAATTTTTAAAGCTGCTCCCCATTCTACCCCGATGGTCATTTGCCAAAAACGGACAGACATAAATGCCCATTTCGGTTAGCATCCTGCCTGTTTTGCAGTCGAAATTATCTCCTGTAACAACAAAATCCTCTGTGGATTTTGCGTATTTGTTATAAAATTCATTTACCTGAAAATTGAAATCGGTCGTTTCCCACCCTATTTTTTCACAAATTTTTCTAAACTCAGATATCAAGACTTTTTTATCTTCTTTATAATAATTTGTAATGCTTAATATCGGATTAAAATTGTATTTAATAAGGCTTTTAAGAGCGCTTATTGTCTGCCTGTAAGAGCCTCTTCCTCTAATATCGTCGTTTTTCACTTCGTTATAATGATCAATGCTTAGCTTGAAAATTATCTCGTTTTTGCTCTCCTCCTCAACTTTTTTTAGGAATCTCGCTTTCTTTTCATTTATAAATGTAGCGTTTGTGCAAATACAAACACTTGAATATTTTAAACATAATCGCAAAATTGTATTAAAATCAGGATGAGTCATGGGCTCAGCACCGGTCAAATAAACACATTGGACATTCTGATCCTTGACGTCCTCCATCGCTTCTTTGACCTTATCTGTTGATATAAAATCTTTTGTGTTTTTTGAAATAGGAAAATCAATATAACAATGCTTACATCTTTGATTGCAATTTTTAGCCGTTAACTCTATGAAAATATTGTTTAACTCCTCCAATTCCACTACCGGTGAACTGAAAATACTTGTCATTTATACACTCCCCTATCTGTGCTCAAAAGAATTCTCTTTCGTAATACTATTCTAGGCATTAAAATTAAAAAATAAATCAGACAACAGGGTAGAATTAATTAGGAGTTTTATTTTTACAGGGGTATTTACGTCACAATTTAATAAGTTAATGCTTATTTATCTATTTTTGGTATAATTTTTTGTATGAATAAGAAAAAAATTATTATCATTGTGTTAATTTCAATTTTAATAAGCGCGATTTTTTTGCCTTCAGCAAAAAAATCGCGCCACCCAAAACAAACAGAAGTCGTGTTCTGGACACTTCAAATGGGTGATTTTTCTTCTTATATGAACGGGGTTATAAAAGAATTTGAAAATAAAAACCCTGATGTAAAGATAAAGTGGATTGATGTACCTTTTTCAGAGGGCGAAAAAAGAACGCTTGCCGCGATATTAAGCGACAA
>JAEWYI010000023.1 GCA_023395735.1 Cyanobacteria bacterium OH_SFB_17 | reverse complement strand
AAAAAGGCGAAAAATATTTTCCGGTTATAGATTCAATGAATTACGGAGAAAAACTCGAAAAATATCCTTTAAATACAACGGTTTTAATAACTGATCCTGATCATGACAGATTGACAGTAGCTCAAATCGAGAGCTCTTCTGCTATATCAAAATTGGAAAAATCAGGAATTGATTATGTAAAACTTTCTCAGGACAGAATTTTGACGGTGTTTACCGCAAATCAGTCGTTTTTAATGTTGATGGATTTTAGAGTGAAGCAGCTAAAAAAATATGGACTTTGGGATGAACATCCTTTGTTTATGATTAAGACAACAGCATCATCGCTTTCTTGGGATGAGTGGGCTCATCAAAATGGTGTAAAAGTTGTAAATGTGCCTGTAGGGTTTAAAGAAATTGCAAACATAATGAAAAAAGTCGAAACTAAATTAGCAAACGATCCGGAAAAAGATGTTGTGATTACTGATATTTTTGGCAATAAAATTAACTTGGGAGCCAATCCAAGATTGTTATTCGCTGGGGAAGAGTCTGGTGGTATGATTATGGGTCCACCAAAATTAATTAAGTCTGAAACAACAAACAGTGCAATAGCAATGAGAGAGAAAAGTGCTACAGAGGCGATTGTTGTTGTTTCTGCTCTCTGCGGTAAATTAGAAAAAACTCAAACTCCGCTTTCTGATTATTTTACTTCTGTTATTGAAGAAAATAAAATTAACGGAAAATATGACACAAGGGTTGATATTTCTTATTACAACGAATCTGAGCCGGATATTAAAAAATTGAACGAAGAAAAAAAAGAAGGTGAAGAAAAACGTACAAAAAATGACCTTTTCTATCTTTCTTTGGCAATCGCCGTTGAATATAAGGCGCTTGATTTGGAGCAAGTAAAACACATATTGAACGATACTTTTGTCGAATTGGATTTTTCACAGCTCAAGGAAATAAAATTTGTAGGAGACGGTACTTATTTGAAATTTGATGATAAATTTATTGAAATCAGACCATCAGGTACAGATGCCAAGACTAAAGCTTATGCAGCAGGTCAAAACAAGGCAGAGTTGGAAAAATATACAACTGTAATGGGTTACTATAGTGGTCTTAGAACTGAGCTGTATAATCAATTTATTTCAGATGAGTTTTATAATAGTTCAAAAGATAGGGCTATGGAATCTTATATGAAATTTGTAGTCAATATGAATTAATAAATAAGTAAAAAAAGGGGGCTTGCCCCCTTTTTTTATTTAAAAAATTATAATTTTTGAGGTTTTACCAAAAACTTAATTGCATTTCCTGCTATATGTTGTTCAAGCGCGTCTTGAACTTGAGCAAGTCCGATAGTTTCAGTGACAAGTTTTTCAACAGGGATTTGTCCAGTGGCTATGAGATCAAGAGCTTGTCTGAAGTATTTTGGAGTATGGTGAAAAACGCTCATCATTTTTATGTCGCCATAATGCATTCTTGTTGTGTCAAAAGTTACAGTAGAGCCTGATTTGCAACCGCCAAAGAAATGTACTGTGCCGCCAGGTCTTACAAGTGTGAACATTCTTTCCCAGATGGAAGGAAGACCAACACATTCAACTGCAACATCCAAGCCTTTGTGTTCTTCTGTAAAAGACATAAAAATTTTCTCCGGATTTGGATATTTATTTAAGTCAACTATTTCATCAGCATCTGCAAATTCTTCAGCAAGCTTTAATTTTAGAGGATTTCTTCCAGCTGCGATGACTTTTGCTCCTTTTAATTTTGCAAGTTTTGCAAACATAAGCCCGATTGGCCCAATTCCGATTATACCTACAGTTTGCCCCGCTTTGATTTCTGTTCTTTCAATTCCGTGAACAACGTTTGCTAAAGGTTCTGTAAAAACAGCCTTGTCAAAGCTTAGATTTGCAGGTAGAATCAAGGTATTTTTCTTTACAATTCTTGCAGGAATAGTTATGTATTCTGCGTAGGCTCCGTTTAAAAAATTCAAATTTTCGCACAGATTAAATTCTTCACGTTTGCAGAAGAAACACTCTCCGCAGGGTGCTGAATTTGCTGCAACGACTCTGTCACCTTCTTTAAATCCTTCTACGTTTTTGCCTACTTTTTCAACAATACCGGAAAATTCGTGTCCAAATCCAGAAGGAACTTGTTTAATTAAAACCGGATGTCCGCGTCTATATGTTTTTACGTCAGTTCCGCAAGTCAGAGCAGATTCTACTTTTACAAGTAATTCTCCTTCTTGTAAAGGCTTAATGCTCACTTCTTCAAGTCTTATGTCTCCTGGTCCCCAGAATTGTACTGATTTCATTTTCATTATTTTTTCCACCAACGTCATGCCGAACTTTGTTTCAGCAACTCATAAGCGACGAATATGCTACCCTGAGACTGCTCAGAGTGACGTTATTTTAATTTATTTTTATATATGCTTTTAGTATTTTATTATTAATTGTATCATGAAAAGCTTTTTCAATTTCCTTAAATTCGTAAATCGTAGAAAGTCCTTCCACTTTGACTTTTTTATCCTTTAAAAGTTCAATAGAATCTTTTAAATCAGCAGGAGATGGCGAATAGCTTCCCATAACAGTAAGTTCTCTGTAGTAGATTTCGTTGTTTGCGTAGCCTGAATTTTTCGGGGTGCTTGCAAAAACAACTATTTTCCCGCCGTCTCTTACGTTTTTTAGGGCTAAATCAATTGTTGCATCAGCTCCTGCTGTCATAAAGATTGCATCAGCATTCAAGCTTTCTTCTTTTATTTCTTCAATATATTTGGAAATGGATTCTGTTGAATTAAAAGCTTTTATTCCCAGAGACTTTGCAATATCGATTCTGTCTTTTAATATATCGCATCCAAATACACTATGTCCGTGGGCCTTTAGAGCTTGTCCCATCAATAGTCCGATAGATCCGAGTCCGACAACCAAAACTTTGGAATTTTGTTTTAATTCTGCTCTCTTTACAGCTCTGATACAGCATCCAAGAGGTTCATAAAATGAAGCTTCGATTTCTGTCAAGTTTTGCGGAATTTTATATGCAACATTTTGCAAATGTTCTTCTGATAAATAAATTAATTCGCTAAATCCGCCTGGTTTTATATTTGTGGATTTAAAGTGCTCGCACATGGAGTAATTTTCGTTTTCGCAGTAAGAACAGTTAAAGCAAGGGATATGGTGTGAACATACAATTTTGTCATTTAGTTTGAAATCGGTTTTTGAGTTGATTTCTACAATTTCTCCGACGATTTCGTGCCCCAATACTGTTCCGTTTTTTGCAAGTTTTTCTCTGAATTTAACAATGTCAGAGCCACAAAGTCCGCAACCCGAGGTTTTTACAATGGCCCCTGTTTGCCAGTTTTTCAGTTTTATATTTTCAATTTCTTCTAATATTATTCTGTCTTCTTTTACTACTGCTGCTTTCATTTATCCCTGCCTATTTTGCTCCAATGTCCGTCATCGCTTCTATCTTAATCCTTGTGCTGGTGTCTCCGTTAATGGTCTGCTCAGTTGCAGGGCGCATGAAAACATGGTTTCTTATTTTCTTTAAATCAAATTTTGAAGAAAATGCATACCCTGCAATTGCAATTAGTGCAAAAATTAAAATAAATTCTAATAAATTTTGAGCCTTCTTCATACCTAAATTTTATCACAAGACAATATTTTATGCAAAAAGAAACGGGCGGAAAAATCTTCGATTTTTCCGCCCGTTTCTTTTTTAATTTAAATTACGATTGAGGTTCAAACATATCTTTGCCGACTCCGCAAATCGGACAAGTCCAATCATCGCCTAGTTCGTCAAATTTAGTACCTTCTTTTTCTTCGTCATATACCCATTGGCATACTGTGCATACGTATTTCATTTTAATCACCTTTCTGCGGTTATTCCGCAACCTTTAACCAAAAATTGATGTAGAATTTATTTGATTATACAATCTAATAAATTTTTTGCAATCTAGTAATTAATAACTCTCATTGCAAAATAAGCTTTCGGATGCGCGCAAACCGGGCAAACTTCAAGCGCTTTAATATCTTCAACGATATGACCGCAGTTCAAACAAATCCATACAGTTTTTTCTCTTTTTTCAAAAACTTCACCTTTTACGATGTTTTCGTGTAATTTTTGGTATCTTTCGTTGTGATCTTTTTCGATTTTTGCAACGCTTTCAAAAAGAAAAGCAATTTTGTCAAAACCTTCTTCTCTTGCTTCTTTTGCAAAAGTAGGATACATTTCTGTCCACTCGTAGTTTTCACCTGCAGCAGCATCAGCGAGGTTGGTTAGAGTGTCGGGAACTTTGTTGCCTTCGTGTAAAAGTTTGAACCAAATTTTCGCGTGTTCTTTTTCATTGTTGGCAGTTTCTTCAAATATTTGAGAAATTTGAACATAACCCTCTTTTTTCGCTTGCGCTGAATAGTATGTGTACTTGTTTCTAGCTTGAGATTCTCCTGCAAAAGCAGCCTCTAAGTTTTTTTGTGTTTTACTTCCTTCAAATTGAACCATATTCGCATCCTTTCTTATTTGTTTTTGCACTCACTGCAAAGACCTTTAACTATAATATCATAACTAATTATTTCAAATTCATTTTGTGATTTCAAAACATTTTTCAAACTATCAGCCATCTTGGGCGGTAAGTCAAAAATTTTCCCGCAAGTATCGCAAATCATGTGAAAATGTTCGCAGGTGTTGTGGTCATAATGAACTTGTCCTGAAAGCCCGTCAATTTTTTTTATCGAACCGCATCCTGCAAGTTGGTTTAGATTTCTGTATACGGTTGCCAAACTTAGACTTGGGTTTTGAGGCTTCAAGTGCATATAAAGCTCTTCTGCCGTCGGGTGTATGCAGAACTTTTCAAGTCCATTTTTAACGTTTTCTCTTTGTTTTGAAAATCTCATTTAAATTTCCTTATCGATAATAATAATTATTATTATCATTAATAAAATAATTTGTCAAGCATTAAATTAAAATTTGTTAACTTAAAAATTAATATTGAAAGGATGATTCTTTATGATAGAATAATTTTATGAAACATGAATTTGAACAAAAAGTATATTATTCAGATACAGACGCCTACGGCGTCGTTTGGCACGGTTCGTATTTAAGATGGATGGAAGCGGGCAGGGTCGAATTTTGCGAGATGCTTGGGCACAACCTTGTCGATTTGGAGGCACAAAGTATTGTTTTGCCTGTTGTAAATCTGAATGTTAAATATAAAAATTCAGCAAGATTGAATGATAAAATAATTATACAAACATCAATAAATAAATTTAGTAATTTGTCCGTTACGTTTGAGCAGAAGATAATTTCAAAAGAAAGCGGAAAAACTTTTATTGAAGCTTTCGTTGACGTGGTTGCAATAGACAATAACGGTAAACTTTATAGAAAAATGCCTCAAATTCTTCTCGATGCTTTCAAAATCGCAGTTGAAGATGATATTTGTTTGAAAGCATAGAAAGGGCAGCATGGTGACTCAGAAGCTTAGAAGCTTAAGAATTTAAGTTTGGGGTTGTTATGGGTGTTTAATTTTACCATTTGTAATCGTCAGAAATTTTCCATCCGTCAATTTGGATTAAAGCTCCACAATGAGTTCCTTGGCCGGTGTTGCAGATATTTAACAAACTGTTTCTGTCAAACCCGTATCCGAAGAAATAAAGACCAGGTGTTTTTATATCGTGAGCATAGTTTTCATAAAAAGCCGCAGGAGCCAAAGTTAAAATAAATACGTCTCTTCCGTATGTATTGGTGCCTTTTGATCCATCAATATCTGCATACAAATGAGCATGAGGGCCCTGATTGACAAGCATTATAAAGGTGCCGTCTTTTAAAAGTATTCTTGCGTAAGAAGATGTATCTTCTATTGGATCCGTGTTTTTCCTGTTTATTTTTAAGTCGCTTGCCCAGCATCCACTTTCAGTGGTTCCACAATTTTTTATTACTGCTAAGTATGGTACAAAATAAGTATCCATAAAAGCTTTGTGTGATAGGGTAAAATCCCAATTTGAAACAGGTCCGTTTTCAATTTCCGACATTTTTACGGCTTGTTGAAGGGTTGAGTACACTTTTTGTAATTTGGTTACAGTTTCTTGTTTTCTGGAATTATTAATTAGTGTAGGAATTGTCAATGCCGCTACAATTCCTATGATTCCTAACGTTATAAGCACTTCAGCAAGTGTAAATGCTTTTTTAACTTTTGTTTTAGGCATAAATATCATAAGCGCTCCTTCGTGTTATAATAATACATTATCAACCAATTTAAGTCAAACATAAAGGAAAAAAATGCGTTTAAACAAATACATCGCAGCCTCTGGAATTTGCTCCAGAAGAAAAGCAGATGAACTTATAGAACAAGGAAAAGTTTCCGTCAACGGGAAAAAAGTTATAGAGTTGGGTTTTCAGGTAAAAGAAAAAGATAAAGTTTTTCTTAACAACGAATTAATTCGACCTAAAAAGCATGAATATTACAGGTTTTACAAGCCAACAGGCTATATAACAACTGCTGACGATGAAAAAGGCAGAAAAATTATCTATGATATTTTGCCACCTGAAATGCATAATCTAAAACCTGTCGGCAGGTTGGACAAAGACTCTTATGGCCTTATAATTTTAACCAATGACGGCGATTTGATAAACGAGCTTACTCATCCGTCAATAAAGGTTCCAAAGGTATATGTTGTAACAGTAGACGGAAAGCTTCATTTGCACCATTTGGAAAAAATGGCGCAAGGAATTGAGATAGAGCCCGGCAAAATTGCCTATGCGGATTCTCAAATTATTGAATCCACAACAAAAAGAACAGTTTTGAAAATGACTTTGTATCAAGGATTAAACAGGCAAATTAGAAAAATGCTTGACTTTTTAGGCTTTGAAGTTGCTGGATTAAAAAGAATTCAGCACGCAACGATAGATATCGAAGGGCTAAAAAAAGGCCAATTTAAGCCAATCAAACCTCAACAAATTAAAGAGCTTAGAAATTTTTTAAACAAACTAAAATAATCGATGATTTTTAGTTTAAAAACGGAGTTAAAATGTTAAAAATTGCAATAACAGGAAATATCGCATCAGGCAAAAGTTATGCAGAAAAAATCTTGGCGCAGGCGGGTTTTTCTGTTCTTGATACCGATAAAATTGCGCATAGGCTTTTGGAAAACGATGATGTTAGAAAAAAAATTATTATATCTTTTTTCGGGATGGATATTTTAGAAGACGGAAAAATTTCCAGGCCAAAGCTAGGAAAATTAGTTTTTACAAATCCTATATTAAAGCAAAAAATTGAATCAATTTTGCATCCGTTAATAAAAATCGAGATAGATAAATTCTTTAAATTAAAAGAAAACTCAGGAGAAAAAGTTGTTTTTGTTGCTGTCCCTCTTTTGTATGAGGCTAAATTTGAAAATATGTTCGATAAAATTTTGTTAATCTGTGCTGATGATAAAACAAGGTTAAAAAGGCTTTTGGAGAGAAATCCAAACTTGTCGGAAGAAGATGCCTTGAATAAAATGTATGCTCAGCTTCCGCAAGAGGAAAAGGTTAAAAAATCCGATTTTGTAATCTATAACGATTCATCGTTGAAAAATTTTTCAAATGAAATAGATTTATTTATAAGTAAAATCCTTGAGCACTAGCTTGTTTTTTTTATTGTTAACAAAAGTTAAAATATATTTAATAAAAAAGGCAATTTTTAATTGAGTATATACTTTATATATACAAGAGCACAGCAGAAGAAAAGAGAGCGATATGAGATACTTACTACAATTCGTTTATAGACAAAAAAGATTTTGCACAGCGGATTTGATTTAGAGAAATTAAGTTTTTATAAAACAATTGTAACCCTCACTTGATTTGTGTATAATAAATACAGTTAAAAGTGGGGATTTTTTATGGAAAAAGTACCAAGCAGAATCTTAATAGTAGATGACGACGACGAAATCAGAGAATTACTCGAGTTTGATATAGGTCAAAGCGGGTATTATGTTGATACGGCAAGAGACGGACTCGAAGGCTTAAATAAGGCTTTGAATAACAGTTATGATCTTATTATTCTTGATGTTATGATGCCAAAGATGAACGGTTTTGATGTTTGCAAAAACATAAGACAGGCAAAGCTTGCAATTCCTATTCTTATGTTGACGGCAAAAGGCACTATTGATGACAAGACAAAAGGTTTTGATGACGGCGCGGATGATTATCTTGTCAAACCTTTTGATATTCAGGAAGTTTTGCTTAGAATAAGAGTTTTATTAAGACGTAATCAGGTTGAAAATTCCAATAAAATTAATGACGAAGTGCTTCATGTAGGAGATATAGAAATTTTTCCTGAAAGTTTGGAGTGCGTTATCGTTAACAAAAAAGTAAAACTTACTCCTACCGAATTTGAAATTTTGTATTGTTTAATGCAGCATTTTAATAATGCGGTTACGCTTGCAACTCTATTGGATGAAGTTTGGGGCTATGACAGCAACGAAGACGTGAGAATGTTGAGAGTTCATGTCGGTGGTTTAAGAAATAAAATTGAACCTGATGTTAAAAATCCAAAATATTTGCATACAGTCACGAACGTCGGGTATAAATTGACCCCGTTTACAGAGGGATAAATGAAAAAACTTTTGAAATTTAAGAGATTAAAAATAGCTGAACAAATAATTATAGTCTTGCTGTGCGCTGTAATTATTCCTATGGCAATCAGCGGTTTTATTATAAACAATATTAACCAGCAGTCCATGAGATCGCAGTTAAGAGATTCTGCGGTTTTGATTGCAAAGGTTGTGTCAGAAGAAATCGACGTATTTTTAAAATCATCTTTGAATGAATTGAACCAAATCAAGCATAGTGTCGAATTTTTGAGCGGAAAAAACACTAAGAAAAGATATTTAAATACCGTATTGAAAAATTCTCCAGAATTTAAGGCGTTAGAAATTATTGACACTCCTGAAGGATTAATGTTGTTGCACGAAAAGAATATAGAAACTAATTCTGTTTCAATTTATACAACAATGAAAAACGGAAAATTTTTGGTTGCAACCTTTGATGTAAACTTTATAAAAGACAAATTGTTTAAAGCAATGTTGGAAGAAGAGCGAGAAATATACGTTCTAGCACGAAAAGACAAGCTGATTTTTTCGCATAATTACAACGAAAAAGATTACAAAGCTACAATAAAGCACCTTCCAAAAAAATTGAAACCAAACGAACCGGTTATTTTTGGTTCTATAAAAAACCAGCCACTCGTGTATGTTCAAAAAACGAATCCTGATATAACTATTATTGTAAATACGACCAAAAAGGTTACAAATAAAGCGATTACGCAAAACAGATTTAAGCTGATTCTTGCAATTTTGATGGCATCTCTTGCCGTAATCTTTGTTGTGGCGCTTTATACGTATTATCTTTATATAAATATAAGACAGTTGTTCAAAGGTATAATTGCGGTTTCAAAAGGTAATTATCAAAGAAGAATCAGGCTCATTACAAACGTCTTCACGCCTTATGAAATTATATTTTTGGCTTTCGAGTTTAACAGAATGGCAAGTCAGATTCACAAGTCTTATTTGCAGTTAAAAAAGAAAAATGCAGAGTTAAAAGAGCTTGACGAATTTCGCTCAAATTTGATAGATACAGTGAGCCACGAATTTAGAACCCCATTGACAAGTATTCAGGGGTATACATCAAGACTTTTAAGGCAAGATATAGAAATTGACGAAGAAACAAAACAAAAATCTTTGAGAACCATAAAAAAACAGTCAGAAAGATTGTCAAGAATGGTGGAAGATTTGCTTGTTGTGCCTGATATCGAAGGTGCAAGAATCAACGCAAAACTTGAAGCTGTTTGGTTGAATAAAACTGCTGAAGCTGCGATTATGCTAGTTAAAAAAGAAGATAGAGAAGTTTTAAATTCGATATCTGAAGATTTTCCTCTTGTAATTGCTGATAAAGACAGATTAGAGCAGGTTTTTGTAAACTTGTTTGAAAACGCCCAAAAATATGCAACTCCTCAGACTCCTATTGTAGCCGAAGCTAGTGTTAAGGGCGATTATGCGATTATTTCCGTGTCAAATGATTGCGAATACATTCAGGACAAAAAACTTCAAAAACTGTTTGAAAAATTCACTCGAATTGATGATAAAACAACTAGAACAACGAGAGGAACAGGCTTGGGGTTGTTTATTGTAAAAGGGCTAGTAGAAGCAATGAATGGCGAAATTAAGCTTAAGTCTAAAAAAGATAAAGGCTTCATAGTAGAAATAAAATTACCTGTTTTCAAAACCGTGGAAGAATAAAATGAAAAATTTTATGCAAAACGCGCTTAATGTTGCTAAAGAATCAGGCGCCGACATCCCTGTCGGCGCCATAATAGTTCTCAATGGGGAAGTTATCTCAAGTGCTTGTAATCAAAGGGAAGCAAATAATGATATATCTGCACATGCAGAAATAGTGGCAATGAGGGAAGCCGGAAAAGTTTTAAATAACTGGCGGTTGGATGGTGCAGAGCTTTATGTAACGCTTGAACCTTGCCCGATGTGTGCTTGGGCGATTATTCAATCCAGACTAAAGGCTGTTTATTTTGCCTCTTACGACCAACAATACGGGGCTTTGGGCTCAGTTTTGGATTTGAGAAAAAACTGCAATTCCAACTTGAAGGTTTATGGTGGTATAATGGAGAATGAGTGTGATAATTTGTTAAAAACTTTTTGGAGTGAAAAAAGAAAATAGCAAGATGATAACAAAAAATAAGTTAGATAAATTATGCCAAAAGTATGAAATTGAAGAGTTTATAAAGGATGATCCTATACAGTTTCCACACAGGTATGATTGCAAAAAAGATGTGGAAATTGCGGCGTTTTTGGCTTCTATTTTCGCTTACGGAAACAGAAAAGTTTTTATAAAAAAGCTTGATGAATTGTTTTGTATTATGAAAAACAAACCACTTGATTTTGTTTTGAATTTTAATCCAAAATCTTTGAAGAATTTTAATTATAGATTTGCGAAAGATTTTGATATTATAGAAGTCTTTTTGATTTTGAAAAAGTTGTATACCAATGATGGTGGACTCAAAGATTTATTCGAATATGGTAAAAAGGTGGACGGAAGTCTAAATTCTATGTTTCAGGCTGTTGTGGATTATTTTTATGCGAATATTGAAAACGAAGTAGGGCAAGGGTTTTACCATCTAATTCCAAACCCTAAAAACGGCGGCGCGATGAAGCGAATGAATATGTTTTTAAGATGGGTTGTCAGAAAAGGGCCTGTTGATTTAGGATTGTGGGATTTTATAACTCCTGACGAATTATTGATTCCACTTGATGTTCATGTGGCAAGGCTATCGAGAGAGATGGGACTTTTAACAAGAAGCAGTAACGATTACAAGGCAGTTGTGGAATTGAGCAATAATTTAAAAAAATATTGTTCGAATGATCCTGTAAAATATGATTTTGCGATTTTTGGTTTGGGTGTTGATACAGAATCTTGAACAAAAAAAATGACCTCGGTTGAGGTCAGGTTGGTTAATTTTGGTTTGTTTTGTTAGGTTTATATTTTTATTTTTATTAGGTTTTTCAGTTTGTATAATTATTTAATCGAGGTCAAGATTGAAAATTGCCTCAATTTTACTGAAAAACCTAATAAAAAAAATAAACCCTTGTAAATAAAGCGTTTCAGTGCTTTACATTCTTAACAATTGCTTCGTGATAAAGGTTTTGTTTTGGTCAATTAAAAAAGTTCTTTATTCTGCTTTTTGTTTGAGTTATAACTAAATAGAGGGGGATAAAAATGTATAATCCAAAATCATCCAAGGCGGAAGAATTTATCTCACACGAAGAAATCCTTAAAACCCTTGAATATGCAGAAAAGAATAAAAACAATATTGAGCTGATAGACAGTATAATTGCAAAAGCAAAAGAGAGAAAAGGCTTATCTTACAAAGAAGCTTCTGTTCTTTTGGCTTGTGAAAACCAAGAAAAAAACAAAGAGATTTTTTCTCTGGCAGAGCAAATTAAAAAAGATTTTTACGGAAACAGGATTGTCTTGTTTGCGCCTTTGTATCTTTCAAATTATTGTGTAAACGGTTGTGTTTATTGCCCATACCATGCAAAAAATAAAACAATCGCGCGAAAAAAAATGTCGCAGGAAGAAATTAAGCGAGAAGTTATAGCGCTTCAGGATATGGGGCATAAAAGACTTGCGCTAGAAACAGGCGAAGACCCTGTAAATAATCCGATAGAGTACGTTTTGGAAAGCATTAAAACTATATACAGCATAAAACACAAAAACGGTGCAATCAGGCGTGTAAATGTCAATATAGCTGCAACAACAGTTGAAAATTACAAAAAACTAAAAGATGCAGGGATAGGGACTTACATTCTTTTCCAAGAAACTTATCATAAAGACAGCTATGAAAAGCTTCATCCGAGCGGGCCAAAACACAATTATGCCTACCATACAGAGGCTATGGATAGAGCAATGGAGGCGGGAATTGATGATGTTGGTTTGGGAGTTTTATTTGGGCTCGAAGGCTACAAGTATGAATTTGCAGGAATTTTGATGCATGCAGAACACCTTGAGGCAAAATTCGGGGTGGGGCCACATACGATAAGTGTTCCTAGAATAAGACCGGCAGATGATATTGATCCGAACGCTTTCAGCAATAGCATAAGCGATGAAATTTTCCAAAAAATAGTTGCTTGCATAAGAGTTGCTGTGCCTTATACCGGCATGATTGTATCTACAAGGGAAAGCAAGGAAACAAGAGAAAAGGTGCTTCATTTAGGCATTTCTCAAATATCAGGCGGTTCAAAAACGTCAGTAGGCGGGTATGACGAGGAAGATGCAACCGAGGATGATTCTTCTCAATTTGAAGTCAATGACAAAAGAACTCTTGATGAAATAATAAAATGGCTTATGGAAATAGGTTATTTGCCAAGTTTCTGTACAGCTTGCTACAGAGAAGGACGAACAGGTGACAGATTTATGGATTTGTGCAAGAAAAAACAAATTCTAAATTGTTGTCATCCAAACGCGCTTTTGACTCTTAATGAATATTTGCAAGATTATGCTTCAGAAAAAACAAAAGCTTTAGGCGATGAATTGATAAAAAAAGAAATCGAAAATGTTCCAAATCCGAAAGCAAAAGAAACTTTGATTAAAAATTTAGAAAAAATTGAACACGGAGAAAGAGATTTTAGATTTTAAATAAACAGTGAAGCGATTTTCATTAATGAAAATCGCTTCACTGTTTATTTAAGTTTATTTTTTACCAATCTTCTTTGAAAAATCCAGTTTTAACTTTGTTTTTACCGAATTTTTTTTCTATGTTATCAATCGCGGTTGCAAGTTTTTCGTAATCTTTTTTCGAATTGTCATTGAAAAGCATTAATTGTGATTCTGCGCTGTAGTCAATATCTTCAAGAGTGACGCCGCAACTTCTGTAAATTGTATTTTTATCGTAGAGCTTATCCAGCATTTTCATAATCTCTTTTGTTATTTCCAGTTCAAAATTTGTTGAATTTTCAAGCTTTTTTTTGTCCCAAAATGTTTGAAAATCTTTATTTTTGAGCATAATACAAACAGTGTTGCATTTACCTTTCAGGTGTCTTAATTTTGTGCAAGATGTGTGAATGTGAATATTAAGCGCATTTTTAATATAGTTTAAATCGCTTGTTGAAGAAGGAAATGAGCGTGTATTTTGGATTGATTTTGGAAGCTTTCTTGTTGTTTTAACTCTATCAATACATTCGCCTAAAAGCTCGTGTTTTATTTCAACTCCGCGTTTTCCGATTTTTACTTTGAGCCATTCATCGGTTTTTTGAACAAGTTCATAACAGTTCAAAACACCCCAACGATTGAAAAATAGCGTTGTGTTTTTTCCAATGCCCCAAATTTCATTAACTTTGGTTTTTTTTAAAAGGTTTAAAACAGCTTTTTGACCGACAACTTTAACTCCTGATCTTTTTTCTGATTTTGCAATTTCACAAGCCAATTTTGCCAAAACTTTTGACTTGCTCAATCCAATAGAAACGTTTATATCCAGTTCGTCCTTGATTTTTTGTCTAATTTGTTTTGCGATTCCCAAATATGTTGTCTGGTAAAGTTTTTTCAAGCCTGACAATTCAACAAAAGCTTCATCTATTGAATAAACTTCTACAACCGGGCTGAAATCTCGCAAAATAGCCATAACCCTTTTTGAGTATTTTTTGTAGATGTGGTGGTTTCCTGAAACATAAATTCCGTCAGGAAATTGTTTTTTTGCCATAAAATATGGCATCCCCATTTTTATACCCATTTCTTTGGCTTCTCTGGAGCGAGCAATTACGCAGGCATCGTTATTGCTTAGAACACAGACGGGTTTTCCTTGCAAAGATTTGTCAATTGCTTGCTCGCAAGAGACAAAAAACGAATCACAATCAACAAGTGCGATTATACATTCTTTCATTATTGACTATTTTTTTCCAATGCAGACTGAAGGGCTTTTTCTAAAACTTGAATTTTAGCTTCTAAAACTTCAACTTTAGAAGTGTCTTCTGATGATTGTACAGAGGTTTTTTCAAGTTTTCTTTGATATTCTTTCAATTTATCTTTGATTGATATATTGAAAGATTCCGCCCAAAAAGCCCCTGCTAAAATTCCTGCGATAAATATAAAAAGTATTAAATGAACTATGTCGATATGAACATCCAGAGCGGATGTTGTGTTTTGTTGTCCCCAAAAAACTAAATTTAGAACCGTATCAGGGTTTAAAGATGCCAAAAATATAACACCCAAAACAATTACAGCGGAAAAGAAATTAAATAAAAACTTCATATTTATCTCCTATTTTTTACTTTGAAGAAATTTTAAAACCTTTTTTATTTTTTCATCAGGTTCAATTTCAAGTTCAATTATATCATTTGATTTTGGTTTTGCAAACTTTAATTTGTATGATTGCAAAACTTGTTCTTGGGTTTTTACCTTAAATGAGCCCCCCCCGTATAATGAATCATTGACTATCGGGTGATGAAGGTGTGAAAGATGCACTCTGATTTGGTGTGTTCTTCCTGTTTTTAAATCTAATTCAAGATAAGTTGCGTCTTGAAATCTTTCGAGCACCTTAAATAGAGTCAAGCTAGGTTTTCCGCCTTCAACAACGGCCATTTTACTCGGTTGATTAGGATTTCTGCCTATCGGATAATCTATTACTCCTAAATCTTGTTTTAAGGAACCTTTTACTATCGCAAGATATTTTTTTTCAATTAATCTTTCTTTTATCTGATTCGCCAAATATTCGTGAGTTTCGTTGTTTTTAGCTATCATTAATAATCCTGAGGTGTTTCTATCCAGCCTGTGAACTATTCCACGCCTAAAGTAGCCGTTTGCATCAGACAAATTTTCCCCGAATTTGTATAAAAGTGCATTTACTAATGTGTTTTCAAGCTCAAGCTCCGTCGGATGTGTTAGCATCCCTGAAGGTTTGTTGATAACCGCCATGTTCTCGTCTTCGTATACAATTTCAAGCGGAATGTTTTGGGCTACAATTTTTTTCTCTTCAGCTTCTTTATATTCTACTTCAATTTTATCTCCGAGTTTTGTTTTATAGGATGGTTTTTTAATTGAGTTGTTCACTAAAATCTCACCTGTCTTGATAAGATTTTGGAAATGAGAGCGCGAAAAATTGTCAAAGAGTTCTGACAAATAATTGTCTAATCTTAGATTTGTGTCGTCTTCTTCTGTTATAAACCAAAAATTTTTCATAGTTTTATAGGTTTTTTCATTAATAATATCAAAATTATTATACCAAAAACTCCTATGTTTATAAATATGTCAGAGATGTTAAATATTGGAAAATTAACAAAAGTGAGGCTGAAAAAATCTCTTACGTATCCAAAAGCAAGCCTTTCGTATAAATTTCCCAAAATGCCTGAGAGCATAAGAGCCAAGAAAAGATTTTCTTTCATATAATCATCGCGCAGGTTCTTAAAAAGATAGTAGGCGATTAAAAAGACTGCAAGAGTAGAGATTATTATAAGAAAAGTGGTTGCGTTTTGCAAAATGCTGAATGCTGCACCTGTATTTTTCACATAAATCAAGTCAACTAGGCCTAGCGAGTATGTTTTTCCATCGATTAATTTTAGTGCAATTAAATTAGAGAAGTAAAAATTTACAACAGAAAATAACAGTAAAGATATTGAAAATAATATAAGATTAGTTGTTCTTTTCATTGTCTACAACCCTGATATATTCATTTTTTGCAACGTTATTGACTCTAGTCATTACAAACCCAAGTCCTGTCACATAAATTTTTATATCAACTCCGTTTTTAATTTCAGCTTTTGTTACGCCGTATGATGCTACTGCGTATTCGTTCATGTTTTTTTCGTTGGCTGTAAAAACTCGTTCCAAAATTCCATCTTCAGGAACTTTTCTGAATACTTCTTCGGCTGTGGTTTGAGGATAAGTTATATTTTCTTTCCCTATAGATGCAATTACAAGACTATCTTTTGGTACATCCAGTTTTAAAGTTGCAGTGTAAGAACTTCCTCCTTGCACTTGCATCGGAGCATCAAGATCAACTTTAATCTTTTTTGCAGAACCGTATAAAAGATAAGTTTTTTCACTAAGAATATTGTCGGATGTGATTAGCCATTGATTATTTATCTTTTCGAAATAATAAATACTTGTTGAATAACTCAAAAGCAGACCTTTTTCGTTTACAACTCCTGATTTTGTGTTTGTTGTTGCACTTGCACTTTCGCTTACGATAACAGATGCAGTGTTTGAATTGATATCGATGCTTTTTATGTCAATTTTGTATTTGACATCAGGATAACTTGCCCAAGTTTTTTTGATTAAATCAAAATAAATATTTTTGTTCAACCCGTCTGCATTAACATAGTTTTCTGCGTACAAATCTTTTAGCGAGTTGAGGTTATACAAATTTGCGTATCTCGAATGTTGATACAGTGATTTTCTAATTTCTTCGTAAGGGTTTGAATATGATACTGTCTTTTGAGGTTTATCAAAGAACCCTTTTTTTGTTAGGTATGCGATATTTTCTTCGCCTGCAAAAGACATTTGCCCAAAAAGCAAAAGCGTAAAAATTGTTAAAAATATTTTTTTCATAAACCCTCTTTTATTTGCACATACGCCAATGTGTAAATGAGAAAAATTGGCAATGCAATTGTATAACAAGATTATACAACAATATCCTAATTATGCAAAGGGTTTAATGAAGCTAAAAAATGTTCATGTTTTAAAATAATCTTTAATAAAGCCTTAAACCTGATTCTTTGTCAAAAATATAAAGATGTTTTTTGTTTATTTTTAAGATTATATTTTCATCTACAACAAAGTTTGGAGGTAATTTGACAGAACATCTGGAGTCTTTAATATAAAAATAAACAATTTTTTCGCTTCCAAGCATCTCTGACATATCGACATTTACAGCAAGTTTAATTTCTCCGTCAATGCTTGTCATATTTTCAGGCCTGATTCCGATAACAAGGTCTGTTTTTTCTCCAATTGCAGCTCTTTGTTCTTCGCAAAGCTCAATTGTTATATCTGATATTTTCAAAAGATTATCTTCTCTTGTTGCCGGAATAAAATTCATCTGTGGAGAGCCGACAAATCCTGCAACAAAAAGGTTTTGAGGTTTGTCATAAATGTTGTCAGGTGTGTCAACCTGTTGGATAACGCCTTTGTCCAAAACAACAATTCTATCTCCCATTGTGAGAGCTTCTGTTTGGTCGTGGGTTACATATATAAAGGTTGTTTGCAATTTCTCGTGAAGCTTTTTGATTTCTGAGCGCATTTGCACACGAAGTTTGGCGTCTAAATTTGAAAGAGGTTCGTCCATCAAGAAAACTTTAGGCTCTCTTACTATTGCGCGCCCAAGAGCTACACGCTGTCTTTGTCCACCTGATAGTTGGCGTGGTTTTCTGTCCAAAAGTTCCGTTAGATTTAGCGTTTCTGCTGCTTCTTGAACTTTTTTTTCAATTGTAGCTTCATCTATTTTTCGCATTTTTAAACCAAATGCAATATTTTCTCTGACCGTCATGTGAGGATAAAGCGCATAACTTTGAAAAACAAAAGCAATGTCTCTGTCTTTGGGTGGAATTTTATTAACTTTTTTGTCTCCGATAAAAATTTCACCGTCAGTTATGTCTTCGAGCCCTGCTATCATTCTCAAAATGGTTGATTTTCCGCAACCGGAAGCTCCTACCAAAACTAGGAATTCCTTGTCTTTAATCTCTAAATCAACTCCGTTTATAATAACATTTTTGTCGTATGCTTTTTTTATGTTTTTTAAAATTACTTCTGCCATCTTTTAACCTGCTGTCAAATTTTTCTCAATAGGGATAATAACGCTGTATGTCGAACCCTGCATAGGTTCAGATTCTATCCAAATAGCTCCGTTTAGTGCTATCGTTAAATTTTGAGCGCTTGCAAGAGCAACCGAGCGGACAACGTTTTTCTTGCTAGGTCGCTCAAGTTGGGCATAAGGGTCGAATATTGTATCCAAATCCGACTCGATTATTCCTGCCCCTGTGTCTGTCAATTGAAACATAATGTAGCTTTTTTCATTGACTCCGTCAGGTGGAATAATTCCTTTTGAAGCTACAAAATCAAGTTCAGGGTGGAACAATTTTATATTTATTGAGCCGATGTCTGTTAAGCTCAATGATGTTGAAAATAAGTTGTTAATTATTGTTTTGAATGAATTTTCATCTGAATAAACAGTTCTTTTTGAAAGTTCTTCTGTTTCAAACGTCAGATTTAAACTTTTTTCTTTGATTTTTGATTCGTGATTTTTTAGAACAGCTTGGATTGAATTTACGACATCAAACATTTGGAAATCGTATTCGTACAAGTTTGACTCTGTTTTTGACAATTCAAGAATCTTGTCCATCAAATACAAAACTTCGTTTGAGTTTTTGTTTATGATTTTAATATATTTTTCTTGCTTTTCACTCATTTCTCCGCCAAGCCCGTCGACCATAGCTTGAGAAAAACCTATTATTGAATGAATAGGGCTCTTTATCTCGTTTGAAAGTTTAACAAGAAATTCGTTTTTGTCTTTGCTGACTTTTTTAGAATTTTCTCTGTCAGATAAAAGACTTGTAACTGTTTTATAACTTTGTGTAACATCTCTAAGCGCAACTACGAAATAGTTTTCAGTTGACTTGGCTGTGATTTCAAAAAAGATATCGCGTTCAACTTCTCTGACTTTTCCAACAAAAGATTTTCCTGAGACTGCAGCTTGTCTTACAAGCTCCATTGCTCCATCTATCAAATCTCCAAGAGTCAGCTTTAAAATTTCGCTTTTAGGTGAATTAAAAAGCATTACTACAGCATCGTTAACCCATTCAATTTTTCCTTCTGAGTCAACCAGCATAATTCCATCGGGCAATGATGCCAAAATGTCAATATCCTTGCCTTTGGATAGAAAACTTTTAAATACCATAATTTTTTCCTTAAAAATTTGTTATAACAGGTTAATTCTAGCACGAATTTCAATTTTATATATACATCACAATGAGGATTTTATAACGCGGAGGTGAATTTGTTTCTTTCTTTCATAATATCTTCAGCGCGTTTGAAATCTTCTTCTTCATCTATGTCAAAGTTGAAATCGCTAAGATAGATGCAAGGATTTTCGCCGATAAAATCTTTTACTTTTTTAAAAATATCGTATTTTACTGTGTAAAATGCACCGTTTTCCGAATACATCTTGTAATGTTCTTGTACATCTTGGCGTCTTGGGCGGGTTCTGTAATCATATAATGCCTCAAGTTTTCCGTCGTGAAGTTCTCTCCATTTTGCGTGGGTGTACCATTGAGCAATTCCAGAAAAACAACTGTCGCAGTGAGGATTTTTAAATAAAAAATCGAACGCTTCGTCAATAAAATTTGAATCCCTAAACGGTGAAGTTGGTTGGATGAGGGTTATGTAATCGGGTTTGTAGCCTTGCTTTTCCAAAACATCAGCGACTTGGAGCATCACAGGTGCGGTTTTGGTTTCATCTTGGGCCAGTTCAATCGGCCTTTCGATTACTTCCGCTCCAAAGCTCTCTGAAATTTCTTTTATTTCTTTGTCTTCTGTCGAAACTACAAAACGCGTAATATATTTTGATTTTTGGCATGCTTCAATAGAATAATAAATCATCGGCATACCCAAGATAGGTTTAATATTTTTTCTTTTTATTGATTTAGAACCGCCTCTTGCGGGAATTATCGCCAAAATTTCTTTCATAAACACTCCTAGATAACTAACAATATATTACTACTTGTTATAAAAAAGCACAAATTGTAAACTGTTTATTCGAAAACAATTATAGGTAAATCATTTCCTGAAGCATATTTTCTCAAAAATTCAGGAATCAGTTCTATTTTTTGATTTTGAACAAAAACTCCTTGAATTTTTGGTCTACCTACAAGAATCTCGTTATATTCCCTGCTATAAGATCGCTTTCCGTTTTCCATATTCGTAAATAATTCCCTATAAGTGGCGCTGATTTTAGGATATAATCGATCTATTTTTTCTAGTGATTTATTCGATATTTTTGCAAATAGTGAAATATATTCATCATCAGAAAGATTTAATTTTTCCTTTAATAATTTTGAAATATATTCTCTTATGTGGTTATTTTCCCCACTAAAGAGATAGCTATCCTTTAGTAGTTTTAAATCTTTTTTAGATCCTGAACCAAAATCTTTATAATATGCTACGTGTATATCTTCGCTTGCAACATCAAGCACAAACCCTTGTTGTCTGAAGACATGATAATTTCCCTTACCGTAATTAATGTATGAAGTACTAAAAAGGGCATCTGAATCTACAGCCCCTAGAACATTAAATATTGCCGCATCCTTATTGCCCTCAAGTCCGTGAACTAAAATATTTAAATCTTCTATATGAAAATCTTTATTGAATCCCAATTCTTGAGCATTTACATTAGGTGATAAATATAAAACTTTATTTTTAACTCCGTTTATCTCTATCTCTTTTACAGATGTTTGGTTTACTTTAACCATACTTGCTTTAGGTAATTTTGTCTGTGGTAGATGAATTGCGGTTGACTGTAAGTATTTAACCATTTGAGAAATTTCATCATTTCCTTTTGTTATAACGTCTGAATATCTGCCAAAAAAAGCATTATTTCTTTTTACGCCTTTTAAATCGGCTTCAGCAAGGATGCTTGCCATTTTGAAAGAATTTCCATGACGGAGCTCAAAAGCAATATCTTGTGAGATTTTTATTCTTTCATTATTAGTTAAATCTCTTTTCATGTCTCCGATTTGCACCTTTGCATTATAACGTTCAAGCCAATCATGATTTTTTATTATTTGATAAATTTTCAATTTTTCAGATTCTGTCATATTCATCTTTTTAAGCAAGTAATAAGTGTCAAAAGCTGAACATTCAGGGTGTGTTTTGTCAATCAACCATTCGGTTTTAGTCAAATCATGCATAAGTGTTGCGATTTGTAATGCACGCTTATCAGCAATCGGCAAATTTTGATAGTGCGGATTGTTCACAACGCCCTGTAAAACTTTTAAAGTATGAACGTCTAATGTAAAATCGTGGGTTTTATATTGTTTTTTACCAATGATTGTTAAAAACTCTGGGAAAACGCCTATTATATCATTCAGGTTTTTGGCAAGCTCGGGATTATTTTTTATTGATATTTCGTTTTGTTCGCTGAACTTAGTTACAAGAGGGCGTATTTTTTCAATAATTTCTTTTGTTGCAGGGTTATCAATTTCTGCCATTTTTACCTCATTATTAACATTTATCGGATATCCGTTCATCCGCAATATTCCATCTTTGGTTTGTTTTATTTCAAAACCAAAATAATCCATCACTTTATTTTGCTCCGCAGATGAAACTTTTGAGATCATTTTTTGTATGTCAGACATGAAATTTTCTCTTGAATATTTAAGTTCTAACTTGAAATCAGGGGATTCAAGATTTGTTGTTCTGAATGCTCCGTCATATTTCTCAATATTGTCCATGGCTTTAAAGTAGCCTAATTTGGTTTCTTTTGATAATGGACGTATATCAACGCCTATAGATTGAACAAGTTTTTGTAATAATGTATAATACTCATCGTTATTTCTGGGAATTAAGCACGCTTCTTTATCAAAAGGCTTATTAATCATTGTGTTATACTTTGATAATAATATTTTAAGAAAAGTTCTTTTATCTGCAATATTTAGTTCATTAATATTATTTGCTTTTAATAAATTTGGGTAATCAGCCAAAACTCCACCGAGGTCGGGATTTAATAATAAATTTGCGGTCAAATTTTGATTAATATCAAACGTGCTTATTATTATTTTTTTTATGTCATCGACGCGTTCTCTATATGAGGTATAACTTATAATTTCTGCAATATTTTCTGTGATATTTTTATTTTGCAACAAATCTGGATATTGTTTCAAAATCTTGATTAAATCTATTTTAGCATTAATGCTTTCTGTTGAAGGAGAGAAGTAAACCAAATATTTTTTAAAGTTTTTGTTTTTCATTAATTCTGGAAAAGTTTTTAGCTCTTTAAGAAATTCAATTTCTGCTAGGTTATTTTCTGTAAAAATTGAAGAGCTAATTTTTTTTAATTCATTAGCAATATATTTGTCCTGTTCGGAGTCTGATATAATCGCATTATCTAAGTTAATTTTATCGATTACACCCCTTGTTTTTTTGCTATCAATAATATATTCTGTATAACCTGCATAATCTTCTGGGCTGGTTATGATTTTATCAATCAATTCTATTTTCAGCCGGGCTTCTTCTGGCGTTTTTGTTGCCCTAGCCGTATCACCAATTATAGTTGCAAATTTTGGGCTTTTCATTAGTTGCGGAGTTTCTAAAAATTTATTTATAATATTCATTTTTGCTTTGGCTTCTGAGGATGTTGTCGTCTCTCTTATAATACTGTTTACATTTGCTTTAAAGTTTTGATTACGAAGCAACGACGTTGAATTATCCGCAATTTTTTCAATCAAGTAAATATTGTATTTATTAATATTATTTTTTTTAACATTTAACGTTTTGATAGCTTGTATTTTCGGCAGTACAATTTTTTTCTTGGCGGCAAATTCTTTAGGCGAAAGTTCTTTAATTACATTTTTTGAAGATTTTTTTATACAATTAAATGAAGACACAAAACAATCTATATGGGGGATTCTTGCAAAGTCGTCCCTAATGTATCTTAGTCGTCCAAGATTTTCTATCTTTATATTTATTGCTTTAGAGAGTTGAATTTTACCAATGGGCATAATAATTCCAGTCGATTTTAATTTAGTAGTATAAAAATCGTGCATAGAATAGTTTGCTAGATATAAATATATCTTTACATTATTTTTACAAATTAAAAAACTTGATTAAGTATTTTGTTTGCGCTATAACAAAACATGATTATAGACCGTACAAAAATAGAAGGAGTACACACATGGCAAAAAAAGTAGCAATTAACGGATTTGGAAGAATCGGCCGTAACACATTAAGAGCGGCTATCATAGAAGGTATCTACGATAAAGTTGATTACGTAGCAATCAACGACCCTGGTTTGACACCTAAAGATGCAGCTCACGTTTTCAAATATGACTCAGTAATGGGAAGATTTAACGGTACTGTTGAAGCTGTTGAAGATGGCTTGGTTATCAACGGTAAAAAAATCTTGTTCTTCGCTGAAAAAGATCCTGCAGCTCTTCCTTGGGCTAAATTGGGTATTGATATCGTAATCGAATCAACTGGTTTCTATACAGATGCTGAAAAAGCTAAAGCTCACGTTGCAGCTGGTGCTAAAAAAGTTATCATCTCTGCACCTGCTAAAAACGAAGATATTACAATCGTTCTTGGCGTTAATGATGAACAATACGATTCATCTAAACACAACGTAATTTCAATGGCATCTTGCACAACAAACTGCTTGGCTCCTGTAGCTAAAGTTGTTCTTGAAAAATTCGGTATCGTTAAAGGTTTGATGACAACAGTTCACTCTTACACAGGCGACCAAAGACTTCTTGACGCTGGTCACAAAGACCCACGTAGAGCTAGAGCTGGTGCTTTGAACATCGTTCCTACAACAACAGGTGCTGCTAAAGCTGTTGCTTTGGTTCTTCCTGAACTTAAAGGAAAATTGAACGGTTTCGCTATGAGAGTTCCTACTCCAGACGTTTCTGTTGTTGACGTTGTATTCGAAACAGAAAAACCTGTTACAGCTGAAGCTGTAAATGCTGCGTTGAAAGAAGCTGCTGACGGCAAAATTCTTGCTTACGAAGAAGCTCCACTTGTTTCAACTGACTTTATCGGATCATCTCAATCTTCAACTGTTGATGCTGCATTGACAATGACAATGGGCGACAACATGGTTAAAGTTGTTTCTTGGTACGACAACGAAATGGGTTATTCAACTCGTTTGGCTGAAACTACTTTGATGGTTGCTAACAAACTGTAGTAACTGAATAATTAGTTAATAAATCTAATGGCGGAATTTTTTGTTTCAAAAAATTCCGCCATTGTTTTGTTTATGATAAAATTGTTTTTATGAAGATATCAAGTGAAAGCAAAGTAAATTTACTATCAGGGCTGGTTCGTTTTATGTTTATTTTTCAACAGCATTTAACGAAGATAAAAGAAGTAAATAAAAAAGAAATAAAACCGTGTATTTATGCAATGTGGCATGCTCATCAATGCTGTATTTTCGGGCAGAAAGACAAAGCAAACTTAAATGTTCTAGTCAGTCGCTCCATTGATGGTGAAATCATTGCAAGAAACACCATAAAATTAGGTTTTCAAGTCGTACGAGGCTCAAAAGGCAAAAAAGGCAGTGTCGAAGCGACAATGAAGCTTATTGAAAAATTGAAATCTAATCAAGATGTTGCCATTATGGTTGACGGGCCCAGCGGGCCCAATCGTAGGGTAAAAGAAGGCGTTGTAAAAATAGCAAAAATGTCAGGAGCTCCTATTGTTCCTGTTGTTTGGTATTCTCCGTTTTGGAATTTCTTAAAAATCCCATCTTGGGATCAATTTACATATCCTTTGGGCTACACTTGGCTTGTCAATTTATACGGTGATCCTATTTATGTAAAAAGTGATAGCACAGATGAAGAAGATGAAGCAATAAGAATTCAACTGGAAAATACCTTGATAGATTTAGAAAAAAGGGTTCCTGATGAATGGAAAAAAAGCTGGGGGTTCGGATGGCTGAAAAAAAGATAAAAAAAATTATTAATTTAGTCGTTACTTTTTTGGTTTTTACTTTTTTTGTTTCTCTTGCAGACGCAAGACCTTTTGAAAATCCTATCGCCTCTGCGATTAAAAAAGCTGAAATTTCAAGCAGTGCTTTGATTTCTGCTTCTTTTGTGGATGTTTCAAACGGAAGAAAAATTTATCAAATGAACTCAAACACTCCTATGACGCCTGCTTCTGTTCAAAAAATAGTTACAATGCTCCCGTCTTTCAACACTCTTGGTTATGATTATGAGTTTCAAACTCAATTATACAAGGGCGGTAATGGAAATTTGTATATTAAATTGGGTGCGGATCCTTATTTGACAACTAAAGATTTAAAATATTTAATAAAATCCCTTGAGCGTTATAAAGTATCGTCTACAAATGCGTTTTATATAGATGATTCCATTCTGGACAGCAACGAGTGGGGCGATGGCTGGCAGTGGGATGACGATATGAACCCTTTAATTCCAAAATTCGGTTCATATAATTTAGATAAAAACATAATGGTCATAAATGTAAATCCTACTCAACCCGGTGCTCCTGCTGATATATTTACGGATGTTTTTTATCCAACAGCTTTTATGAACAATGTTATTACAGGTAATAAAACAGAAATACAACTTCAGAGAAAAAATTATATTTCTCCAGATGTTATAGATGCAACGGGCATTGTTTCTGCCGATACTCAGATAGAAATTCCTGTTAATTATCCGAGAAGATATTTTATATTGAGATTGGAAGATATTCTAAGAAAACAAAAAATTTCTTATTATGGTGATTTTAACAGACTTAAATTACCTACAAAAAATATATATTTAATCTGTGAAACAAAGCATCCTTTATCTAATGCTGCTGATGATATCTTGAAAAAGAGCAATAATATGATGGCTGAGACTGTTTTTAAGCTTGCAGGCGGAAAATATGCACAGGAAACAGGCTCTGTTTCAGCCGCTGTCGAGATGCTCAATGATTATTACGCAAAACAAGGTTTGTGCACAGATAAGATAAAAATAGTTGATGGAAGCGGTGTTTCAAAAGACAATTTAATGACGGCAGATTTTGTAACCCAAGTTTTGTATAAGGAATCAAAAAATGATTCTTTTGATAATTTTAAAAAACACCTTGCGACTCCCGGTGTTGGAACTTTATCAGATAGAATGCTATATTTTAAAGATAATTTGATGGCAAAAACAGGTACATTGAAGAATATAAGCTCAATTGCTGGATATATAAAAACCAGAAGCGGAAAAACTTACGCTTTTTGCATAATGACGAAAGATTCAAAATCCAAATCTGCGGATAAAAAAGCATTTGAAGAGTACGTTTTAAGAAGAGCTTTTGATGAGTTATAAAAACATTTTAGTTATATTTTAAAAATATAACTTTCAAGTTCCATTACTTTTTCTTCAAATTCAATTTCGAGCGTGGTAATTTGAGTTTTTATTGATTTAGGATTTTTTAGAGAATAAACTCCAAAAAGTGCTGCGAAGTTTAAGTTTGATAAAAATGAAGTTTTGAAATTTTCAATTTTTTCGTAGTAGCTTAAATCAATAAATTTTCTTGACATGCTGCAGTCCATATACAGGCATCCCAATTGCTCTTTGGCTTTTCTTATTTTGTTTGCTAGAATATATTTTTTAATTTTTGAAATATGTTTTGTGATATCTCTGTAGTATTTTACAATTTCGCGTTTTTTTTCTATCAAATCGTGGTTAAAATATTGAATAGTCTGTGCGTATCCAATTTGCATAAGCTCTTCGCGCTCTTGTTTGGGTAGATTAAAATCAACTACAACAACCGATCCTGTATTAATTTTTATATAATCAAATTTGTCTCTGTGTCCGTAAGAATCGATAATGAAATTTGTTGCAAGAGCCGTTACACAGCTGTATACGGTGTTCATAAAGTTTACAGGATTTCTGCCTTTTCCTTCATAATCGCCTTCAAGCCTAAATTCCAAAACCCTTTCATTTTCGGGGCACAAGTTTTTAGAAAGTCTCCAAAGAGGCCAACTTTTTTGCAAATCACCATCAACCAAAAGCGAGCCGTCTTCTTCTTCGACTGGGTTCATCAATCCAGGCATTGTGGATGAAATTCTTATGGCATAAGCAATTTCTGCATCAGGAGTTTCTGTTTTTGAAAACTCTTTGTATCTAAAGTTTTTCAAATCTGTAGTTATTATTACAAGGTTTTTTTCGATATCTGAAAATTTCACTGGAGGGTTTTCTCCTTTTTTGTAAGAATCTCCATAAACTTTTTTTTCAATCAAATCTTTAAGCCAATCAAGGAAAATTCCGCCTTTGCTGAGTGCAAAATTCTTTCCAAAACCAAAGTGAATGTCTTTAAAAAGTTCATAATTAATTTCCATAAAAACATCTTTAAGTTCGTCTGCCGAATATCCGACAGCAAGGAGTCCTGCAAAAACAGCACCAACTGATGAGCCGGCAACAGTTTTGGGGTTGATTCCAAGTTCTTCCATTGCAGCGGCTGCTCCTACGTAGGACATTCCTCGTATCGCACCGCCGCCAAAAATGCAGGCATATTCAAAAGATTTAGCGTTTGTTTTTGTCATAGTTGGATTCTATCATAAAATTTATGTCGGTGTCAAAAAGTGTCTTTTTGTAATGATTGATATCAGAAGATGGCATTTTGTAGCTTTTCTTTGCGGCTTGAGTTTTTACAAAAACACCAAAACCTTTTCCTGCAAAGACAAGCTTCCATTCGGGCATTGTTTTCAATTGCTCATAAACAGGATAAAATTTTTCAACGACAATAATATCAGGAGGATATTTTTGCAAAATCTCATCCCAATTATCAAGTTTAAGGAAAAATTTTCTAAACAAAGCCATTTCTGAATCATAATAAACTTCTTCGTATCTTCCATCCATATAGATTTTATTTTGAGGGTAAAGCTTGTAGCTGGCATAGCTACCCAATCCAAAATTAATTAAAAGATTTCCTTCGATTTTGTTTTCTTTTATGAATTCTATTTCTCTATAAGGATATGCGTTTGATCTTAATATCGGCTCAAATATTTTCGAATTAATATTGCTGAATGCAAAAAACAGGATTAGTCCATATACAAATATGTCTTTGTATTTTGCTATTTTAACAAAGAAATTTTTGGTTAATTCGTTAAAAATTTGATAAAAATCATTATACAAAAAGCAAGAAAACGAAATAACCGCAAACGGAATCATTTTTACGTGTTCAATCGCCAAAAACAAAGTTGTTAAAAGTACTATAAATTTTGTCTTATCAAAATCAAAAGATTTTGATTTTAGTTTTTTAGCAATATAAATAATTTCTGCAAAAATCAAAGAGGTTGCAAAAAGTTTAAATTTCATAAACGCAAATAAATTGTATTTGCAAAAAAGCCCCCACCATTCCATAATATCCGGTCTTGGCATAGTTGTTGCCATAAGTAAAAATTTTATATAAGAAAATCCCCAAGGGTTAAGCGGAAGCACAAGAACAGTCGGAATCAATGTATAAATATATTTTTTTATCGGTTTTTTGTTTAAAAATTCTCCGATTATGTATAAAACAATCAATCCAATCCCTGAAACACATCCGCCATGGAGGTTGTTCCATAAAATCATCAAAAAAGGAAGGATTATTAGCGGTTTATTAAAATCTTTTCTTGCAAGTTCCAACACGTATAAAAATACACTGAATAAAAAGAAGCTGAACAAATGGCATCTTACAGGCCCGCTAATCAAATAACTCATTGCTATAAAAGCAAAGTAGTAAAACAAAAAATTGTAAGGTGTGGTTGATGTTACTTTTCTGAGTTTGATTATTTTTGTCACTGTAAAAAATGTTGCAAATATAAGCAAAGCTTGTAAAAAAACAAATCCTGCGACCCCAAAAAGCTGATGAGTTAAATAAAACACAACTCCGCTTCCCCATTCGTGGTCAAACCAAGTATGCGTAGGTGTGTAGGATAAAAAATCAACTTTCAGAGCGTGCCCTGTTTGCACAAAACCCATACCCGCAATTAATCTAGCCCAAAGATCGTAGTCGTATCTATCCGCGTTTATATAGAACGCAAGTATGAACAGAAAAAATGTTATATAAAAAATATAAGGTTTAAGCTTCTCCCACATCACTTGATTATAACTTAAACAAAATAGGTGAACAATTTTATAAATATTGTAAAGAATTTTCTTTTTTTAATAAATCAACGCAAAAAAATATATTTAGAGTTTTTACAAAAAGTATAATGAAACTCATGAAATTAAATTTTGTAGAAAAAATAATAAAAGAATCCAACGGATTTTTACAATTAGCAACAAGTAAGAAAACTTGCGAAACGCTTATTATCAAACCAAGGGATGCTAAAAGAACTAGCTACATTGAAAACTTGCGAAGAAATCTTGATTACGACACCCTTGAGGCCCATATTGATTATGAAGATAAGTGGGAGAGAGCCAAGCTTTCATCCACGTTGTCTGAGTTATCAAGAAAAAAAACGGGGACTGATTTTTACTCGGAAGATTCAAAAAAAGAAATTGGCTGGATGAAACAAATCTACGACAGGTGGAAAGGTACAATTTTAGTTCACAAAAAATTGGGTGCAACTCCACCTAAAAAGATTTTAATCGATAAAATTGAAGGATCAGGTTCAGGCGCTTTTTCGAAGTATTTTCAAGAAATAACATTATCGAATACTTTGTTTGAAAATACAGAAAAATTGTCAGATAAAGCTTTTAATTCAATAGATTCTGTGCTTTTTCATGAGATTACACATTCGCGTCATTTTAATGAAAATTGGGAAAGCTATAGAATTCTTGATCAAAAGGGATTCGATGCAATTTTGCCAGAAAATAGTAAAAAAGTGATGTTTGAGTTTAAATCAATGTATAAAGATAATCATAAGAGTTTTGCAGATTTGGGTTGGTCGTATTCAGAAGATATTTTTGAAACCAACTTGAAATCAGACCAATACAAAACAAAAGAATATCATCTTACACTAATTCCAAAAGTTATAGATGACTTTATTCAGTTTTCATCTTCTGAAAATTTCCCTAATGACTTAAAGACTAATGCTTTTAAAGAGCAATTAAAAAAACTTGATTTAGCAAAATATAGTTATATAAAGTTGATAAAATTTATAAAAGCTCAAAACCTTGGAAATTATGCAATGTGCAATCCGCTTGAAACAATTGCAGTTGCGAAGCAGGCTGAATTTGACGGAGTTCCGTTATCTAAACAGTTTCGTAATTTTCTAGATAAATTGGGCGCTCCAAAAACTGTTCACATAAGCTATTTGCCTGAAGATCATCCCGTAATTAAAAAAATAGAAAAACGTGAAAAACTACATCTTGACAGGAGCACTAACACCTAAGATATCAAGCGCATTTTTTAATACGGTTTTTACTGCAATAACAAGTGCTAATCGGGCTTTCATCAACGCTTTGTCCTCTGTTATTACGCGAGAAACAGTATAGAATGAGTGAAAATCACCCGCAAGCTCTTGAACGTATCTGCAAATCGTATAAACTTGTCTGTTTTCTGCTGAAAATTTTATTAAAGATTTGTATTCTTCCAGCTTAAGTATTAATTTTCTTGCGCTTGAAAGTGTTTCCGTTTCTTCAAAAATAGGTGCAAGCGTTTCTTTGCTGTAATTTTCTTCCAAATCCTTTAGCTCGCTTTCACTTATTGGAGCAGGGGTTTTATCACCGGTTTCTGAGTCTATTTTTTCAGAAATTGCGTTTCTTAAAATTGAACAAGCTCTGGCATGTGCATATTGAACGTAAAAGACAGGGTTTTCATCAGAATTTGTCTTTGCAAGTTCAATATCAAAATCAAGAGTTGTGTCGATATTTCTCATAATCATCCAGAATCTTGTTGCATCAACTCCGACTTCTTCAATCAATTCGTCAAGAGTAACCATATTTTTACGTTTACCCATTCTAACTTCTTCGCCGTTTATAACCAAGTTAACAAGTTGTCCCAACAAAACTTCAAGTTTATCCGGATTGTACCCAAGAGCTTCGATAGATGCCTTTACACGAGCTACATAACCGTGGTGGTCAGCTCCCCAGATGTTGATTAGTCTGTCATATCCGCGCTCAAGCTTGTCTAAGTGATAAGCAATGTCAGCTGTAAGATAAGTGTTTGAGCCATCAGCTTTTTTGATTACTCTGTCTTGGTCATCGCCGTAATCAGAAGATTTAAACCAAATTGCTCCTTCTTGTTCGTACATTTTGCCCATTTTTGTAAGCTTTTCGACGCAAGCATCAACTTTTCCCGAATTGTGCAAATCAAGTTCTGAATAAAATATGTCAAAATTCACTCTGAAACCTTTTAAAAGAGCTTTTTGCAGGTTTTCCATTTCTTTTTTTGCATAATCCGCAAGAACATCTTCATTAAGAGCATCTTCTTTTTTTTCTTGAAGTTGTTCGCTCACGTATTTTTTAGCAACTGGAATTAAGTATTCGCCTGCATAATAATTTTTTCTCTCAACTTCGTCACTCGGGAAGTCAACTTTTTCTCCAAGTTCTTGTTGAACTCTTATTTTTAATGATTTTCCAAGCTTGTTAATTTGAGAACCAGCATCGTTTATGTAAAATTCTTGAGTGACTTCGTGTCCGTAAAACTCAAGCAAATTTGCAAGCGCGCTTCCCATAGCAGCCCATCTTCCGTGTCCAATGTGGAATGGTCCTGTAGGGTTAGCAGAAACATATTCAAGTAAGATTTTTTCTTTTTCAATTTTTTCAGGTTTTGCAAAATTCTTTTTCTTTTCAAAAATTTCTTTTATTGCTTCTTTAAAAAATGTTTTGCCGATTTTAAAGTTGATAAATCCTCCGACAATCGAAATTTCACAGTCATCTATTTCAATTTGGTCAACGATTGCTTGCGCTATTTGAGGCGGCGAGAGGCGCGCGAAGCGCGCAAGTGAAGAAACATTAACCGCAAAATCCCCAAATTCTGTATTTTTAGGTTTTTCTGCGTTTAGTGAACCTGATTGGTATTCACTCATTTGTCCGAGCGAATTTTCTTTTATCGCTTTTTGGATAGCGTCTTCAACTTTTTCCAACAAAAAATTTTTAATTATCATTTGATTTTCCTTATTTAAATCTTATTATTTTCGAGTAAAATGTCTTGGCAAGTGCATTTAAAATTTGTCACCTTAAAAATTATATCTCAAAAATAATATTTAAGATATAATAATTGTATGAAATCAGATATGCTTAACATAGAAAACACGGTTGAAAGAATTCGTGAAATCATAGATGATGAAAATATCCAACAACTTCGAGAAGAGTTGGATAGCTTTCACTCTGCGGATTTGGCGGATATTTTGCCTGAGCTAAATCAGGAAGAGCGTTTGATATGTTTTAAGAATTTGGATGAAGAAAAAGCCGCCGATATGGTGGAATATTTGACTCCTCAGCTTCAGGTTGAACTTCTTGGTGATATTGATGAAGAGCACGCTTCGCGTATCATTTCAAAATTGCCTCACGATTCAGCTGCCGACGTTTTGGGTGATATGGAAGAGGATGAGAGCGAGTCTTATCTTGATAAGTTGCCGGACAAGTTTCAAGCAGAAGTCAGAGAACTTTTGACATATAACGAAGATACAGCCGGTGGTATTATGACCCCTGTTGTTATGACTGTAAATGTTGATATGACTGTTGAAGAGGTTTTATCATCAATAAGAATTCAGGCGCAAGAAGACAATATGGAACTTTATTATGTTTATGTTGTTGATAAGCAAAACCACTTGTTGGGCGTAATTTCTTTAAGAAAACTTTTGACATCTTCTGTAAGCCAGAAGGTAGAAGATATAATGATAACTGATATCACAAGACTTCATGTCGACGATTATCAGGATTATATTGCCGATATTTTTATGAAATATCAATACAATGCGTTGCCTGTTGTTGATTTGTATAACAGATTAAAAGGGATGATAACTTGGGATGATGTTCAAGATATCGTTGAAGAAGAAACAACAGAAGAAATTTATACATCATCTGGTATTTCGACTGATGTTGTTGATGAGGATGAGATTTTAAGCGGAAATATTTTTAATGCCATTAGAGCAAGAACTCCTTGGTTATTTATAACATTGATTGGTGAATTTATTGCGGTTAAGGTTGGAAACCATTATGAGGGTACGCTTCATGCTGTTCCGATTATTGCAATTTTTATGCCTTTGCTTGCAGGTTTGGGCGGTAATATCGGTACGCAAAGTATCACGCTAATGGTTCGTGGGCTTTCTACAGGGCAAGTTACTGTTAGCTCTGGAATGAGACATATTATAAGAGAAATGTTTATAGGCTTTTTAATCGGCTCTACTTTTGGTATTTTGGTAACTCTTGTTACCTGGGGGTGGAGAGACAATATATATTTAGGATTGATCGTCGGACTTGCAATGATGATTAACATGACTATGGCGACTATTATCGGAACTTTCACTCCATTTGCGCTAAAGAGTCTAAAAATAGATCCTGCTGTCGCTTCAGGTCCGATGATTGCAACAACGATAGATGTTATGGGCCTTTTGGTTTACTTCACTCTTGTCACTACTTTTCTTTCAAAAATTATGTAGCATAGCACTTGAAAAAAGATATGTTTTGCACTACAATGAATAGTGAAATAAATCACGAATATTACAGTGTGCGGAGATTTGTAAAAAAGGCAAAAAATTGAAAGGCCAGGAAGTTGAGTAACGAAAAGATTAACATAACAGTGTGTATGGGAAGTGCCTGTTTTGCACGTGGGAATGAAGCTAATTTAGAGTTTATTGAAAATTATATAAAAGAGCACAATTTGGATGCAACACTTGAGCTTGCGGGTTCAAGATGTGAAGGAAAGTGCGCTGATGGTCCTAATATATTGGTTAACGGAGTTGAGTATTCAAAGATAACTGAAGAGAAAATTAAGCAAATACTGGAATCTTTAACCAACAAATAAAAAAGTGGGTGAATATGGATAAACAAAATCCCGTATACACGTTGATAAATGAATGTCATGACTGCTACAAGTGTGTCAGGCAGTGTCCTGTAAAAGCGATTAAGATTGAAAATGGTCATGCTTCTGTTATAGCGAGCAAGTGCATAGCTTGCGGAAATTGTGTTAAGGCTTGTCCTAGTAACGCAAAAAGGGTTCGACAAGATATCGAAAAGGTTAAAACGCTTTTTCTGGCACAAAAAGACGTTTATGTTTCTCTTGCACCTAGTTGGATTGGCGCTTTTGACTGTTCTGCCGAAAAATTAATCGCAATTTTGAAAAAACTTGGATTTAAAGCTGTTAGTGAAACTGCTTTGGGCGCACAGGAAGTTTCTATAAAATCTGCTCAAATTCTTAATGAAGCTGAAAAAGGACTTTTCATTTCAAGCGCTTGTCCTGTAATTGTTGATTATATCAGGTTGTATAAGCCTGAATTTACTCAATATATAACTCCAATTGCATCACCTGCTTTGACTCATGCAAAAATGCTGAAAGATATTTATGGAAGCTCTATTTCTGTTGTGTTTATAGGGCCTTGTGTTGGGAAAAAGAACGAATCAGATACGCATAAAGATTTGATAGATGTTTCTTTAACTTTTGAAGAGCTTAATTTCTGGATTAATGATTCGGAAATAGATATTTCTGCGATAAAAGAAAAAGATGAAGTTTTTGTTCCTGAAAAAGCTTACGAAGGTGCAATTTATCCACTCGATGGCGGAATGAACGAAACGATTAAAAGAATAGGTGTTAAAAAGGAAGTTCAACTTTTAAATATTTGTTCTCTTCAGGCATTTGAAAATGCATTGAACGGATTTAAGCCGGAAAAACTTGATAAACCTGTTTTTATAGAAGGTTTATCATGTGACGGGGGCTGTATTGCAGGGCCTTGTATTTCAACAAAAAAATCGGGCGTGAATATTATGTCTGATGTTCTTTCAAAAGTTGAGTTTAGAGAAGAAATACCTAAAGTCCCTAAAACTGTTGTCGATATTGAATATTTGCAACAAAAAGTAGAGGCTCACGATTATCCGATGGCAGATATCGTAAAAGCGCTTAAAAAAATCGGTAAGCACACAGACGCAGATGAACTTAATTGTGGAGGCTGCGGTTATTCAACCTGCAGAGAGCTTGCAAAAGCTTTAATAGAAGGTGAAGCCGAACCTTCTATGTGTGTTTCTTATATGAGAAAAATCGCAATGAGAAAAGCTGCAGCAATGCTTAGGTGTATGCCTTCAGCTTCTGTTATGGTAGATAATGATTTGAGAGTTGTTGAGGCTAACGATGCTTTTATGAAAATGTTCTGCGGTGATATGTATGAAATATTTTCAGCTAGACAAGACGGGCTTGTGGGCGCTGCAATTGACAGAATTATAGATTTTTCAGATATATTCAAGTCAGCACTGAAATCAGGAAAAGATCTTCATAAAGAAAGATTTCCGATTAAAAACAGACTCTATGATATAGTCGCTTTCACCATCGAAAAAAACGAGATTGTCGGGGCGATTATAACAGATGTTACTCAAAGTGAGACAAACAGGGAAAAAATTGCTCAAAAAGCGCAAGAAGTCATTTCGAAAAACATTTCGATTGTTCAAGATATAGCTTGTCTTTTAGGTGAACACATGGTCGAGACGGAAATGTTGCTGAGCTCTATTGCAAACGACTATGATGATAAAGAAGAAAAGAGCTAATTTTTTAAAGAAAGAGATAAAGTTTAAAAAGGCCATAAATTTAAAATGGTAAGGATTCAAAAAAATGTTTATAGACATTAACTGTTCACAACTTAAAAAATATAATCAAAACGCGTTTGGTGATTATTTTTTATCAAAAAAATATCCTGATGAAGGAAGGCTTATTGCTGTGCTTTCAGATGGATTGGGCAGTGGAATTAAAGCTAATATTTTATCTTGTATGACCGCAACAATGCTTTTGAAATTTGTTGAGGGCGAAGTCAATATAAAAAAAGCTGCAGAAATAATTATGAACTCTCTTCCTGTATGTAAGGTTAGAAGGATAAGTTATTCAACTTTTTCAGCAATCGATTGTGATGATGACGGAAATGTAAAAATCGTAGAAGAAGGTAATCCTCAGTTTGTATGGATTAGAGGCGAAGAAGTTTTGGAACCTGAATTTAGCGAAGTTGTTTCAAAGAAATTTACTAATAGAAAAATGAAAACGTATAAGTTCAAGGTTCAGCAAGGTGATAGAATAATTTTTTGCTCTGACGGGGTTACACAAGCCGGTCTTGGAGGCCCTAGGTTGAAACTTGGATTGAGACGGGAAGGTCTTATCGAAATAGTAAGAGAAAAAATTGAAAAATGCCACGATATATCAAGTCAAGAGCTTTCAAAATATATCGTAAATCAGGCTAGAAATATAGAAATCGACCGTAATCCAAAAGATGATGTTTCTGCGTGTGTTCTTTATTACAGACAGCCAAGAGAAACTCTTATTTTTACCGGGCCTCCTTATCACCAGCAAAAAGACGCGGAATATTCGCAAATTTTTGACAAATTTCAAGGTAAAAAGGCTATATGCGGAGGCACAACCGCGAATCTTGTTTCAAGAGAATTGCAGAAACCGATTAGCACGGAAAACGAAATAAGTGTTGGAAATTTGCCTTCTTGTTCATACATGGAAGGCGTGGATTTGGTTACAGAAGGCATTTTAACTTTGACAAAGACACTAGAGTATTTGGAGACTGGAATTTGGACTGTCGAAAATGCTGGTGTTAAGTTAGTAAAATTTTTACTCGATAGTGATTGTATTAATTTCATGGTTGGGGCAAAATTAAATCAGGCACATTATGACCCCAATTTGCCTATCGAGATCGAAATCCGAAAAAATATTATCAAAAAGATGGCGAATATTTTGGAAGAGAAATACTTTAAAAAGGTTAGTATACAATACATGTGATATCATGTAGAAAGGTAGCGAATATGGGAAAGATTAATGTAAAAGTATGCTTAGGCACAACTTGTTTTGTTATGGGATCATCAAACTTGCAGGAGTTGATTGAGACAGTCCCTTCAAAATACGGCGACAAGGTTGAAGTAAACGGAGTTCCATGCCTTGGACTTTGTTCAATTGATTGGGAGTATTCAAGAGCCCCTTACGTTAAAGTTGATGATGATGTAGTGTACGAAGCCACAGTAGAGAAAGTAATGAAAGCAATAGATAGAAAGTTGGGAAATGAATAACACTGGAAACGAAACAATACACTTAAAAAGAGAAATACTAGTTAGAACTATAAGAGCATTTTTATCGGATAATTTTGAAGAAAAAACACGTTTGATTCCTTACGATATGAGACCGAAGGGAAGCGACGTTCCTTATAGATGCTGTATTCACAAAGAAAGGGAGATTCTAAAAGATAGAACTCTTGCAGGACTTGGCCTTTCAATCGAAGACAGCGACGAAAGAAAACTTTTGTCAGAATATGCAAAAGAAGCTCTTGATCGCGAAAAACCGGAAGAAAATGTGTTGACAGTTTTGGAAACAGCTTGTAAGGGTTGTGTTCCAAGCAGAGTTTTTGTCACAAACCTTTGCCAAGGCTGCGTGGCAAGACCTTGTATTAACACATGTAAGTTCGGTGCAATAAGCATAATCGATGGAAAATCAGTTATAGATGGCGCAAAGTGCAAAAATTGTATGCAATGTACAAAAGTTTGTCCTTACAGCGCTATAGTAAAACTTCGCGTTCCTTGTGAAGACGCTTGTCCAGTGGGTGCAATTGCAAAAGACGAAAACGGTTTTGCAAAAATTGATTTCGAAAAATGCATTACTTGCGGAAAGTGCGTAAGCGCGTGTCCTTTCGGCGCTGTTCATGAAAAAAGTCAAGTCATTGACGTTTTGAAAGAAATTAAAAAAGGCAAAAAGGTTATTGCAATGATTGCGCCAGCGATTATGGGACAGTTGCCCTGCACGCCGGAACAGCTTAATGCGGCGATTAAAAAAGTCGGATTCTCTGATGTCTATGAGGTAGCTCAAGGTGCAGACGTTACGACAAAAAATGAAGCAGAAGAGTTTGCAGAAAGAATGGAAGCAGGTGAAGAGTTTATGACAACTTCTTGCTGTGCCGGATATAATGAACTTATAGCAAAGCATTTGCCAGAGATTAAACCTTTTGCTTCAACTACGCAAACTCCGCTTTATTACACAGCAGAAATAGTTAAAGAAGAGCATCCTGATGCGGTTACCGTTTTCTTTAGCCCTTGTGTTGCAAAACGTAAGGAAGCGCAGCAAAATGAAAAAGTTGATTACATAATTAACTTCGAAGAATTAGGCGCTTTGTTTATTGCTATGAAGGTTGAAGTTGCAGAGTGCGAAGGTGAAAAATTTAAAACTGAAGCGTCTAAAGAAGCAAGAGAATTTGGCCTTACGGGTGGTGTTGCAAGAGCGGTTGCTTCATTGACAGACGAAGAAATGATTTTGAAAGCTCACGTCGTAAACGGATTGAACAAAGAAAGTATTCGCGATTTGAAAAAATTTGCAAAATGCGGAGAATGTTCTTTGGGTAATCTTGTAGAAGTTATGTGTTGCGAAGGCGGATGTATCGGCGGAAACTCCACAATCAACTCGCTAAAAACAGCATTTAAACAGGTTTCTGCATACGGAAATCAAAGTAAATCATTGAAAGAATGATTGTTTTGTATAAATAACAAAGAAGGCGCCAGCGAAGCTGGCGCCTTCTTTGTTGAAAAAGGTTAATTCATAATGTTTTTTTAATATTTTACGAGCCCATTTTAAGTATATTTTTGCTATAATGTTATAAGAAAAGGAGATAAAATAATGAAACGAGTATTGTTATGTATAATGGACGGATGGGGAATTAATCCAAATCCGAAAACAGAAAAATATGATGCAACACATCTTGCACCGCCGATTAATGTTGAAAAATTGAAAAAGGAGGGTGCTTGGACAAAAATTCATGCGGATAGTGAATATGTTGGACTTCCTAACGGACAGATGGGAAATTCAGAAGTAGGTCACTTAAATCTTGGAGCGGGAAGAGTTGTTTATCAAGAATTGACTAAGATTAATAAAAGTATTAGAGAAGGCGATTTTTATAAAAATGAAAGATTGCTGGATGCTGTAAAACACGCAAAAGACAATAATTCATCACTTCATATGATGGGACTTGTATCTTCAGGCGGTGTGCATTCGTCAATGGATCATATTTTTGCGTTGATAAAATTTTGTGCCGAGCAGGGGCTTAAAAAAGTTTACCTACACGCGTTTTTAGACGGGCGTGATACTCCTCCAAAAAGCGCTTGCACATTCTTGGAACAAGTTGAAGCAGAGCTTAAAAAATACGGATTACCTCCTGTTGCAACCGTTTCAGGAAGATATTGGGCAATGGATAGAGACAATCGCTGGGATAGAGTCGAAAAAGCATATAATTGCTTGCTTTTAGGCGAAGGCGAATCTGCTGATTCATCAATAGAAGCTGTTAAAAATTCTTATTCGGTTGAAAAAAATGATGAATTTGTTGAACCAACTGCAATTGGCGGTATGGAAACAAGAATTAACGACAACGATTCTGTTATTTTCTTTAATTTCCGTCCTGATAGAGCAAGAGAAATCACAAAAGCTATAAACTTCAAAGATTTTAAAGGCTTTGACAGAAAAGTTGTCAGAAATAATATTTTCTACGTTACTATGACTCAATATGACGAAACTTTTGAATATCCGATTGCTTTTCCTCCTCAAAAATTGGTAAACATTTTGGGAGACGTTTTGGATGTAAACGGTGTTAAGCAGTTGCGTACTGCAGAAACTGAAAAATATGCGCACGTTACATTTTTCTTTAACGGTGGGGTAGAAGAGCCTAAAAAACTTGAAACAAGAGTTTTGGTTCCATCTCCTAAAGTTGCAACATACGATTTGCAGCCTGAAATGAGCGCGGAAAAAGTTTGTCAGGAAGTTTTAAAGGCTATTGAAAATCCTGAATACGGCTTTATTCTCGTGAATTTTGCGAACCCTGACATGGTAGGGCACACAGGAAATCTTGAAGCTGCTACTACTGCTTGTAGAGTGGTTGATGAATGTGTCGGCAGAGTTGCAGAAAAAGCAAAAGAAGCTGGGATTACAATGTTGATTACAGCAGACCATGGAAATGCGGAAGTTATGGCTGATGAAGCAGGTGCGGTTCAGACAGCTCACACAACAAACGAGGTTCCTTTTATTGTCGTAAACGGCGGGAATGTTGAATTGAGAGAAGACGGTGCTTTGTGTGACGTTGCACCTACTATTCTAGGCTTGTTGGAAATAGCACAGCCTGAAGAAATGACAGGCGTTTCATTAATTAAATAAATTGATTATAATTCTATACAAAAAAGACAAGGAACTTTTGCTCCTTGTCTTTTTTTTTCGTGTTTATTTAAAACTAAACTTTTATTGAAATAGTGTTGTTTTTGTCAACGCTAATTTTTACAGAATCTTTAATTTCGTTGTCAAAGTATTCTAAACTTTTACCATTTTTCTCTTTTAAAATTGCCAGAGAAGCAAAATCCTTTTTATCTTTTGAGAAAATGATACAATTATTTTTTCTTACAGCTTTAACATTGTCTTGTGAGTTTTTGACGATTTGTTTTTTTATAGTTCTGGCAATTTCAACAAACCTTGTTGTGGTTGATTCTAAAAGCTGTTTTCTGAAAACTGAATCGCTTATTGAGTGCGCCATAAAATCAGATGCTGCCTGAAATTCTCTGTTGCCTTTAAATGCCAACTTTTGCTGTGATTTGTTTGAGTTAATTTGTTTGATTGCGTTTACTTGCATTGAAATTCTCCATTTTCCCCTTTTGTCGAAACAATAATATTAGAATGCCTCAATAGAAAACATTTTGCTAGTTTTGTAGCAGTAATTTTTCAAAACTTTACAAAGATAGTCTGTAAATCAGAAAAATTTTCCTCTTGTGAATTGTTTTTGTTCCTGTTATAATCGAGTAATTAAGTAATAAGATTTAGAAAATTTAATTGGCAATTTGCCGGGGACAAAGAATGGCAACAACAACAAAACCTTTGGATATAGATTTATCCTTTAAGAAAAACAATGTAGATGAGTTATTTTTCAATTTAAGTGAAAATCCGGAAGGGTTTAAAAATAAAGATTTTAGATATACATTGAGTTTGGTTTATCAGATTATTGAAGATGAATTTAAAGACGTTTTTTTAAGTCCTAATTCGCCTGTTAGAAATACTGATTTTTACTTGATGAATGAAAAAAATAATTTATCATTTTTCATTACTCCGACAAATAATTTTCAATTTTATTTAAAATCAAAAGGTTCGCTTTTTAGATATAGATCGCAGGTTGTTGATAATCAACCTGGGTTTGTAATGCCTTTGGACTTGGTTTTGGATTATTTTGGCGGGTTTGGAGAGATTTTGGATTTCGATTCAATTTCAACAACTTTTGTTTATTTAAATAAATTAACCCAATTTGTTATGAAATTGATAGAAAAATTATATTTTATTCCGACAGTAAAAACAAACGCCTCCGGAAGTATGTTCAGAATTGTTTATGAGCCTATCATATCAAACAATCAATTGGCAAGAATAATAAACCAGCTTGAAGAAAATATGCCTAAAAATTTGTTTATTCAAGGTGAAGTTCCGAAAAATTTTGTAAGTGATTTTGTAAGAAATTACCTGAATTATGTAGTTTATAAGTTTATGTCAATAAAGGCTTATAAGTTCAAAAATGTTAAGTCTGGCCATTATTTAATTAAAGATTTAGAGCAAAAATGCGTTTTGAAAAGCACCAATATTGCAGAAAATTTTTCTCAATGGTTTGATGAGCTTTATTTGGGCAAATATGACGTTATTCCATTCTTCAAAATCAACACGATTGAAGACGAGTTGTTTGAGTTGAAAATTCATATAAAAAACCGCAAAACTGGAGAAAGCGTTTTGATGGATGATTTATATGTGCAGGAAGAAGTTTTTGGAGCTAATTCGTCTGATATTTCTAAAATTGTTGAAAAACAACTTAATTATGCAGTGAAATATATGCCTGAATTGGAAAAATTGTTTGAAGATGAGGACAATTTAGCTTTAAGGCTTAATTTGAGCGAAGTCTATAAGGTTATCACGCAGACTGCATATTACCTGCAAAAGGCTCAGATTGAAGTTATATTGCCGGATGAGCTTGTGAACATTATTGTTCCTCGTGCATCCATTAATGCAAAGGTTAAAACGGCTCGAGAAGGTGAATTGTTAGAGGTGTTTAATAATACTTCTACAAGTATTTCTTTGGAAGATATTTTGGATTTTTCTTACGAAATTGCTATCGGTGATGAAAAAATTTCGATGGAAGAATTTGAAAAACTAGTTGCTTCAAATGAAGGTTTGATTAAATACAAAGACAAGTATGTATTGATAGACAAAGATGACAGCAAGAAGATATTTGAACAAATTTTGAAAGCAAACCATTCAAAATTGAGCAGATTAGAGTTGATTCACGCTGCAATGTCAGGTCAGTTGGAAAATTATGAATTCGATTATGATGAAGCTTTTGCTAACATAATAAAAGACTTTAACAAGCCGGTTGATGTTGATCCTCCTAATAATTTGAAGGGTGATTTGAGAGTTTACCAACAAACAGGTTTAAAATGGCTGTGGACAAATATTACAAAAGGTTTTGGCTGTTGTATGGCTGACGATATGGGACTTGGTAAAACAATTCAGGTAATAAGTTTGATTCTCAAAATGAAAGAAGAAGGAAAACTTAAAAAACCTGTTTTGGTAGTTTGTCCGACAACTTTGATGGGCAACTGGATGAAAGAACTTGAGATGTTTGCTCCTGATTTAAAAGCAGAGATTTATCACGGAAGCGAAAGACAGCTTGATACAAAAAAAGATATTATTTTGACTACTTATGCGATAATGAGGATTGATGTCGAAGAGCTTAGAAAAAATCCTTGGTCTATGGTAATTGTGGACGAAGCTCAAAACATCAAAAACCCTGATACGGCACAAACTCTTGCTGTAAAATCGATTAAGTCTGATATAAAAGTTGCAATGACAGGTACGCCTGTTGAAAACAGGCTTACAGAGCTTTGGAGTATTTTTGATTTTATAAACCATGGATATTTGGGTACACTAAAAGAATTCCAAAAAAGTTATGCTATTCCAATTGAAAGATTCAAAGAAAATTCACGTGCTACCAAGTTGAAAATGTCTGTTTCTCCGTTTGTTTTGAGAAGATTGAAAACAGATAAGAACGTAATTACTGATTTGCCGGAAAAACTGGTCTTGAACGATTATTGTTATCTTGCAAAACCGCAAGCTGTTCTTTACGAAAAGACTTTGAACGAAATGATGGAAAAAATCAGCGGATTTACAGGAATCAACAGACGTGGAAATATTTTCAAGCTTATTACTGCGCTTAAACAGATTTGTAACCACCCTGTACAATTCTTGAAATCTGGCGAAATAAGCAAAGAGCTTTCAGGTAAAATGGAAAAATGCGTTTCTCTTGTTCAAAGCATTATTGATAATGATGAAAAAACTCTTATCTTTACTCAGTATAAAGAAATGGGAGATATTTTGTGCAGAGTGTTGAATGAAGAATGTAATACGGATCCTTTGTTCTTCCACGGATCTTTAAATGTACAGCAAAGAGAAAAATTAATCGAAGACTTCCAGACAAATCCTGAGGCAAGAGTTATGGTTCTTTCTTTGAAGGCAGGCGGAACAGGTTTGAATTTGACAAGTGCTACGAACGTTATTCACTACGACTTGTGGTGGAATCCTGCAGTTGAAGATCAGGCTACGGATAGAACTTATCGTATAGGTCAAGATAAAAATGTTATGGTGCATAGACTTATTACGCTTGGAACGTTTGAAGAAAAAATTGACGAAATGCTTCAAGGTAAAAAAGAGCTTGCAAATATGGCTGTTTACGAAGGCGAAAAAATTATTACAGAACTTTCTGATCAAGAGATTTACGAAATATTTACTTTGTCAGGGGGCTAAATTTTTGAAAAGTTTACACCTGAAGCAAAAGTTAATTTGAACTTTTGTTACTATTTTGGCATGCGCTGTTGTATATATTTTCTACTACTCATATAATAACAATAATTTATATGATTGGGTGTAGTAGATAATTTATGGGTCGAGGATGTTGAGTTGTAGTATACCAGTAGTATGTTCGCATAAAAATGCAGATTCACGTGTGGTGAGCTTCAGAGGTCGTCCCCCAAAAATTTTCGTCGAAGAAATCGGACAATTTGTTAAACTTCCTGATTCTAATATTAAAAAACTTACGGTGTTGGAAAATGTTGATCCTGCCGTAAGAAAAGCATATTTGCAAGCAGCAGCCGCAACAGGCGAGAGTGTAAATGATTTGCTTAGAAAAAACCCTCTAATAAAAGCATTTTTGAAAAAAGAAACAGCGGTTGCCAGTCATAGTATAAGAGTAGGAAATAATAAAATCACGTCATTGATGGATGGGGGGCAGATTTTTAAAAAGACCCTCTCTTCAATTGTTCATGCCGAAAAATCCATACAGGTAAGGATGTTTGAATTTCAAAACCTAACTGTAGACGGTAATCACTGGGCAACACAAGGTGCTGAAACCGTTAAGGGGGCTAATGAACAAAGAAGGCTTCTTGAAACTATAATTGCTAAGAAAAAACAAAAACCTGAAATGAAAATCCAAATTATATTGGATAATCATAAGTGGGGGATTGATTCATTCGGCAAGAAAAAACATTTCAACAATGAAGATATGATTGTTTATTTGAAGCAAAATGGCATTGACGTTGTGCCTGCGGCAAAAGAATCAACATTAAATCACGATAAATTTGTCATCATTGATGGAAAAGAAGTTATAATTGGTGGTATGAACTGGGGAACACATTCTCCTGCAAATCACGATTTGTGTTTTCACATAATTAAAAACAATCAAAATAAAGCATCAGAAGTTGATAATATTATGGAGTTGTTTAACACTGATTGGAAATTTGCGTGGTTTAAAATTGCAACAGGGGGATTGGTTCCAGGGCCATTAAGCAAGGCTGAACAAAAGTTTTACAACGGTATGGATAAACTTATAAAAGAAGAAAATGTTTTGTGTTACGAAAAGCTAAAACCTTATTTTGACATTCCAGAGGCTAAAAACAGATATTTTGAAGGTGATTTGGATTTGATAGAGACAAAGCCGATTAAAAATCCAATGATAAAGCTCTTGTCTACAAGACCATACGAGTATAAAAACATAGATTCTGAAGGAAGTGAATCAGCCCGTCAGTATTTGATGGAAGAGATTAAAAACAGCAAAGAAGTTTTTGGCGAATTGTTTTATTTTACAAGTAAAGAGATTATTGAAACAATTGCACAAAGAGTGAAAAAAGGGGATTTAAAAGCTCAATTTTTAGTTAGTGAAGCTGATTTTCCTTATTGTAAAAATGCTTTTCATAAAATGATAAAACTGGGGATAGATGTAAGAGTTTATAATGCAGACAAGAGTGTAAATCAGCGCCCGCACTCAAAATGGGCAGTATTTGATCAAGAAAGAATCCTTTGCGGTTCTGTAAACTGGTCAGACAGAGGACTTCAGCAAAATAGGGCTAAAGGTTTCAGAGATGATACTCCGCTTGTTGTTTCCAAAATTGAGGATAATATATCTGAAGTTTCAAAAGATGTTGATTATTTTGAAAAAAAATTGGGCTTACCATCATTGAAATGGGATAGAGAAAATTCAGCTGAGTCATACGAAAAATTAAAAAAAATGAGCTCACTATATAAAAGTGTTTATAACAAATTGAATAAAAACGGAAAAGTTAACTTCAGAGTTGGAAAAAGTAGTTACACATTTTATGCTGATAAGATGGAATTTGTAAAGAATGGACAAACATATAAATTATCTGATAAAGATGAAAGAAACAGTCTTGCGATTTTGAGAAAAATCAGAGGCTATTATAACGGAATCGCTGACCTACATCGCTCTAAACCAAAATATGACAGAGGAAACAGCGAGTCGGCGATTGCTTTTGTTTCAAAATCTATGGTTAAAAAAGTATTGGAAAAACAATTTAAATACGATTGGAAAATCTCAGAATCCGCATACGATGCGCAAAATAGAGCTCCTGCAATGTATATTGCACCCAAAAAGATTGACTTAGCGGGGTAAAATAATGAAAGTATCTCAAATTCAAAATGTTAATATATTAAAAAACAGGCAAACAAATAATAATAAATTGTCCAATGAAGGTGTTTATTATACTCACCCACAGAGCAATTCAATTTCCAATCTATATTATCAGCCCAATTTTAAAGGCGTTACATTTGAGACAAAAGTTATAAAAAAATATGCAAGACAAATGTTTCCTCTAGATGGCGGTGTTTTTTCAGCGGATAATCGTTTTATTGACATGCATAAAATCAATTGGGAGAATTTATGTTCAGAAAAATTGGATATAGCTTCTGCTCCAAAAGAAAAAATTGCAGCATATCGTTTCTTTCTGGCGTTGCTTGAAAGCTACGCAAAAAACCCTAAAAACAGCGGCAATATGGCAACTGATTGGGGAAGCAAATACGGCCCTAAAAATATGGATATCGCTCTTGCATCTCAGCACTCGCTTACCGAATATGACAAAAAAGAGTTTTTATATGCCGTGAACAGGGCGAAATTGAAAAATATAGCAGAAAATAAATCTTTGGATGTTCCTGTTTTTGATGAAAAAGGAAATTTTATTTTGGATATGGTTGGAGTAGATACTGAAACGACAGGTACAGATCCAATGAAAGATAAAATAGTTCAACTGGGGGCTTTGGTTTATAAAAAAGGGAAAAAAGTATTTGAATATACTCAACTGGTAAATCCTGGAGTCGTTATTCCAGAACAGGCTGCAGCTGTTCACGGAATTAGAAACGAAGACGTGGTTTTTCAACCTTCAATAGAACAGGTTATGCCTGAATTTTTAGCAAAAGTCATGAATAAAGCAAACGGTGTTATTGTTACCTGGAACGGGCTTAGTTTTGATATGCCTCTTATTAACAGATTTATTGCTTCTGTAAGAAATAATGAAACAAAAAAAATCGCAAAAAATGCTCTTAAAGGAGACAGCAAAGAAATTAAATCAATAGAAAAATTATTTTTGGAAAGACCAATGCATAAAATTGTTGATGCCTACGTTTTGCATCAACGTATACATCCGTATATGGGACTTTCTAAAAAGCTTGGTAAACAATATCATTGGATGTTCTGCAAGCCAATGGAAGATGCCCATGATGC
>JAEWYI010000024.1 GCA_023395735.1 Cyanobacteria bacterium OH_SFB_17 | reverse complement strand
CAAACAGTACGAACAAACTCTTCTGAATGTTAAACTTGAACAAATCCATAATAATATCAGCATTATGCAACAAGCTAAGGCTTCTGCTCAAAATGCATTCCAAGGAATGATGAGCTCAATGTCCTCAATGAACGAAAACATTTTTAGCACTCAATATAATGCACTTCAAGGCGATTATCAAAAACGCAACAGCGATTATCAAAAAATATTAAGCGATGCAGGAAACGACACAAGCAACCCTGCAGTAGTCGAAGCACTTAAAAAACTTAACGAGTTTAAAGAAGCAGCGGGAGTACAATCACAACAACTTTATATGCAAAGTCAATCTTCAAGAGCTGCATTTGCAACAGCAAGCCAAGTTATGAACAGCATCTTCGCTAATTCAGACAAAGCACAACTTGACGCACTTCAAAGAGAAGAAACAAGAATGAGCCAACAAGTTGCAAGTAATGAAACTCAATTGACATTATTAAACGAAGAATACAAATCAGTAACAGAACTTGAAAAGAGCGAAGCTAAAAACAGCGTAGCACACTTCGGTCTAGCATAAGAACAACTAATTTAAGTTAATAACGAAAAAATACCGCCCGACGAGGACGGTATTTTTTCGTTATTAGTATTCATCAATTCTTATAGCATTTACAGGACATGCCAAAGCTGCATCAATGCAATCATCTTCATTGCCCTCTATATAATCCTGATTGACTGTCGCAAAGTTATTACGAACTTCAAACACTTCAGGATTAATCGCTGAACAAGCGCCGCATCCGGTGCAATTATTCGAAATTGTTACAAGCATATTCATCTCCTCATTTACCTACACTTAATATTGGCATATTTTTATGCAAAAATAATTAGCTAAAATACTAATTTTACATAGACTAAATACCGAGTGAGCAAACTATTTTTTTTAAATACACTTTATACATGATTGATTTTTTTTTAAATACCATTAAAATATGAATAAAAAGGAGGTACTATGGGTACTTTGAACGGATCATCACTATTTACAGGAATATATTCTGGTTTGACCAGCACATATTCTCTTATTGCAAACGAATATTCAGGAGGAGTAACTCTTGAAAATATCTCTAATGCTAGAACAAATACGAGTTTAACTTCATCATTAAACCAAACTTTTGCATCTTATTTACAAACAAATTTTTCATCTTTAGACAAAGATGGAGACGGGGTTCTAGGATCAAATGAACTTTCAAACTTGACTAATTCAATATCAACACAGGGGCTTACGGCTACGCAATTAACCCAATTGGGAACTGCTTCAGGTCTTTCAACCAGCACACTTGAAAAAGTACTTGAACATTTTTCTGATATAGATTCAAACGGTGACGGACGCGTAACAACAGCAGAAATTTCTGCTTACAACATAAAATCACAAATGGAAAAGAAAAAAATAGAATTTTCAAACAAAGCTGCAAGTAATATGTCCACTTTTTATAGTGACGGAACTTCAAGCTCTGACAGCTCAGACAGCCTGGTAGCTTACAAATACATGGATGACAGTTCTTCTTCAAGCGACAGCTAATTTTAATTTATAAATAATAAATAAGATTCAATATAAAATCCGCAATTAACATATAAATTGTGGATTTTATTGCTGCTTGAGTTGTAGCAGTCCCAACTTCTTTGGCGCCGCCTTTTGTCAAATAACCTTGTGTTGCACATACAAGAGCAATAATTACACCGAAAACGAATGCTTTTAAAAGACTTATGTAAATATCTCTGGTGTTTAGCCAAAGCCAAACAGAGTTGATATAACGGCTAGGATGCAAATTTATCGTAAAATAAGAAATGAACATTCCGCCAACAATACCAATTAGCTCTGCAAGCAAAACAACCATAGGAACTGTTATTCCAGCCGCAATTAATCTTGGCGTAAAATAATATCCAACAGGATCAACTTTTAGGGTTTTTATGGCATCAACTTGTGATGTTACCTGCATATTAGCTATTTCGGCACTTATTGCCGTTCCAGCTCTTGCTCCGATTGCAAGCGCAGCAAAACCGGGAGCGATTTCTCTTATTATAACAATAGCCATTGTGCCGCCGATATAGCTGTCTGCACCTGACATTAAAAACTGTTTTGCCACTTGAATTGCGATAACAGCGGCAGCTATCAATACGATAACTAACGAAATAGTTAGCGAATCATAACTAATTGCTGCCGCTTGTGAAATTATAGATGAAAGCCGCACCTGTTTTGAAAAAAGGTACTTCAAACTTAGTATGAAATTTTCAACGCATAATCCGAAGAAACTAATCATAAATAGGCATACACCAATTTTTGTATTTTTCTACCTTACCTTTTACAACATCGAAATACAATTTTTGAAGTTTTGTAGCAATAGGGCCCACAGTTCCATCGCCCAAGTTTCTGTTATCAATACTTACAATAGGGCTGATTTGAGCGCCTGTGCCACAATAGAAAGCTTCATCTGCAACATATAATTCAGTTCTATCTATTACTCTTTCCTCAACTTCAATACCCAAGTCTTTTGCAAGAGTTATTACTGTATTTCTGGTTACGCCCAACAAAATATTGTCTGTCGGAGCAGATGTAACCAATTTGCCGTCAACAACGATAAACAAGTTCATAGCTGAACCTTCAGTTACAATGCCGTCTTCTGTCAAAACAATTGCATCATCAAAGCCTGCAAGTCTAGCATCTGTAACAATCAACGCAGTATTTGCATAAGCACCTGTGATTTTAGCTCTTGGCGGAATAGCATTGTCTGAGTTTCTTCTCCAGCTTGAAACACAAACTTTTAAACCTTTGGTCGTGTCGATATAATCATTCATTGCGAGAGTAAAAATCATAAAGCTGTCTGGATTATTCATCAAACCAGGCCCAATTTTTTCTGCGGATTTATATAAATTTGGTCTTATATAACAATTTTGCTTGTAACCATTTTTTTGCAACAAGTCTTTTGTTATCTTGCAATATTCATCGATAGAGTGTTTTGTGTCCATGTGCATAATTTTTGCACTTTTTACTAATCTTTCATAGTGTTCCGGCACTCTAAAAGCGTACAATTGGTTTTCTTGTTCATTATAATATGCTCTTATTCCTTCAAAAATACCTGTGCCATACAAAAATGCGTGCGTCATTACAGGAATAGTCGCCTTTTCTTTTTCTACGTAATTTCCATCCATATAAACAAATTCTGTCATATCATATCCTCCTATACGTTCAGTATCTCATAAATTTGCCAGCATGGATATAAAATATTTATTAATATTACATTTTTTCAATATTTGTAGCATTTATAATTCGTTTTTACTAAAATCTTGTATAGAGGGATTGAATATGGTTTTATTTCTAAACTTATTATACATATACATTGCAGTATTTTCAGTATTTTTTCTGGTTTTAGCCATAAAAAACTTAAACGACAGAAAATTTTCTATCGAGCAAAAATATGCTGGAATTGGCTACAAAAATAACTTATGCGTAATAATTTATTCGCACAACAATGAAATTTCATTAGAACACTTAATGAAACAACTTAAAAATCAAAACTATCCCCAAGATTTATTTTCGGTTTATTTGATTCTGGACAATTGCAGCGACAATTCGGAAAAACTTTTTATAAATGACAATTTTGTTCAAGTTCTTAATATAAAAGACCAAGGCACAATAGGTAAAGACCAAGCTATTTCTATATTGTTAGAAAAACTTTCGGCAATACAAAACTGCAACGCGTATGTATTTTTGGATGCAAGCAGATATGTAGATACAAACTTTTTACATTCAATAAACACTGTTCTACAGGATTATCCTGTAATAAGCGGTTCTACAGTTCTTGTCGGTGAAGATTTAAATCTAAGACAAAAAATTAAACTCACTTTCCACAAATATTACACTAATTTCATTCAAAAAAGCAGGTCTTTAATGGGTCTCGCTGCAATGATAGATTCTGATATATTGATTATGAGACAAGAACTAATGGAAAAAATCGGATGTATCGATTTTCAAAATATCAATACAGAATTGAAATACAGTCTTTTGCTTTCTAAAATCGGATGCAAATGTACCTTTAATCCTAATATTAAGACTTATATAGGGATTGACGACTTTGACTTAAGAATCCCTTCTTTATCACAAAGAATAATACTTTTTAAAAACTGCCTTTCTCAAGTTTTCAAAAGTAATTTCACTTTTGCTGAACACGTTTTTTCACTTATATCGCCTAATATAATTATTTTGCTATTTGCTTATGGCTATCTTTTAAAGTATTCCTTTAAATACTACTTTATGGTTGATTTTTCGGTAGTTTTATTATCATTTGTAGCTTTAATACTCGGTTTTTCAATAAGTTTATTAAATTCGAAATTAAGTTCTAAAGACTACTTATATTTATTTTTGTATCCGATTTATTCATTGGGACATATTTTCAAAAATTTCCCATTATGTAGAAAAATCAGAAACAACGTGAAGTACAGAAAGTATCTTGCTGCAAATACACAAAAAATGGCAGTTGATGTCCACGTGACAGATGGAAAAAATGTTATACCTTGTAAACTTGAATTAATCTCAGAAAGCGGACTTGCAAAAGTTGTATTTATTTTCAAAAAGAAAAAATTCACAACTGCAACTCATCTTAGAATGGTTGATGCGATAAATGAATTAATTCAAAAGCTTTCAGATTACGGATTTGTGCTAAAGATTTGCCAATGCTGCAAATTTTTCACACCAAATATTGATGGCTCCACAAATATGATTAAAGGTTTTTGCAACCATAAATTTGCAAACGTTGATTCTGCGCAAATTCCAACTTTGCTTTGGAATTCTTGCAAAAATTTTGACAAAAACCTTGCAGACACAACAGTGTTAGAGGATATATTTAAATGATTCCCTATCTTGTTGACACTCATACACACATAGATTTACCCGAATTTGATGATATTGAAACTGTAGTAAAAAATGCAACAGAAAACAGCGTTAAAAAAATAATTATACCGTCTGTGGATGTTAATTCATTTGAAAAAGTTATTGAAATTTCCAACAAATTTGACGGAGTTTTTTGCGCACTTGGAATACATCCATCAGAAGCACAAAAAGCAAAAGATGAAGATTTCGACAAAATTATTCAACTGGCAGAAAACAAAAAAGTAGTTGCAATAGGAGAATGCGGGCTTGATTATTATTGGGACAAAACTTATGTAGAACTGCAAAAAGAAATTTTTCTAAAGCAAATACACATTGCAAAAAAATTGGACAAGGCATTGATCGTGCACGACAGAGAAGCTCATAAAGATTGTTTCGATTTGATTTCAGCAAACGTAAAAGATGAAATTCCAGTAATTTTTCACTGCTTTTCAGGCAGTTTGGAATTTGCAAAAGAATGTATAAAAAAGGGTTATTACATTGCACTTGGAGGCGTTGTAACGTTTAAAAATGCAAAAAAAATGAGAGAAGTAGCAAAAGAAATTCCACTCGAAAAACTCTTGCTGGAAACCGATGCTCCGTATCTTACACCTGAACCTTTTAGAGGAAAAAGAAACGAACCTGCGTTTGTAAAATTCGTTGCAGAAAAAATTGCAGAAATAAGAAATATTTCTTATGATGAAGTGGCAAGCGTAACAAGCAAAAATGCGGAAATGGTTTTTGGAATATAAATTATGAAAAAAGAAAGATTAGACAAATTTTTAGTTGATCTCGGCTACTTTGACACAAAAAGCAAAGCCTCAGCAGCAATTTTAGCAGGAAGCGTCAAAATAAACGACGAAGTTATATCAAAATCAGGCTTTCAAATCGATACGCAGAAAGATTACGATATCAATGTAAAATCTATGCCATACGTTTCTAGAGGTGGTTTCAAACTTGAAAAAGCGCTAAAGAGTTTTGATGTAAATATTAAAGATAGAATTTGTTTCGATGCAGGAGCTTCAACGGGCGGATTTACCGATTGTTTGCTTCAAAATGGTGCAAGAAAAGTTTATGCAGTTGACGTCGGCTACGGTCAAATTGCGTGGAAAATCAGGACAGACGAGAGAGTTAAAGTTGTTGAAAAAACAAATATAAAATCTTGTGAATTTTCAAGTATATATTCAAACGAAGATGAAATCGCAGACTTATTAGTTATGGATGTTTCCTTCATTTCGATAGAAAAAGTACTACCCAATTTAAAAAAACTATTAAAACCGGATTTTCATGAATTAATATGCTTAATCAAGCCACAATTTGAAGCTGGCAAAGAGTTAATCGAAAAAGGTGGAGTTGTTAGAGATAAAAATGTCCATTTTGATGTAATAAATAAAGTTATAGATTTTTCAAAAAATTTGGGATATATTCCAATAAATTTAACCTTCTCTGGAATAAAAGGGCCGTCGGGCAATATTGAATATCTTATACATTTAAAAACCGAAGGTGAAATGTTTGATTTTGATATCAAAAAAATCATCGACCAAGCTTTTGAAACGCTTTAAAAACCTACCTGACACCAAGCATTCTTAAAATGTCGTTTAAAGTCGGCAATTTTGAACCATCTTTAAACTCTTTTTGCATTTCATGAATTTTTTGAAGTGCCTTAGACCAAACCACCGTATCAGGCAAATTATCGGCATGAGATTTTAGCTTATTAAAGTGCTCATCAGGAGTCAATTTCCTGGTATTTCCTTTAAAATAAGCGCTATTTTTATTAAAATTTTCCCTAAATCTATTAATTTGCATATTTTTTTTCAACAATTAAGCTATTCGTATATTGTATTTTAGCATAAAGTTTTAAATTTTTAATCCCTATTATTAATATTTTTTAACACCAATAATAGTAAAAGTCGGCGTATTTAAGATTTTGCCGCCTGAATACTCATTATAAAAAGAAACATTACCTGAACAAATCGGGATTTTTAATTCTTCACATGCTTTTTTCATAAATAAAATTGTTTCTTTAAATTGATACATAGTCGGAGGTTTTTCAGGATTTGCAAAATTAAGGCAATTTGTCATCCCTTTCGGCTCAAAACCCTTGTCTTTGAGCACTTTTGCTGCATTTACAATACCATCGTAAACCTCATTGGATGCATCATTTTGGATTACAACAGAAAAAGTCAAAACTCCCAAGTAGCAATTTTCTTCATAAATCCACAATGAGTTGAATTGAGGGTTTGTATAGAGATTGTCGCTATTATTTGGGTTAAGGCTTGGCGAAAAGCACGTTCTTGAACCTACTGTATGGTCATATTGTTCAAATACTTCAGCAGAATTTGCATCCAAAACTTTATATTCATGATTTGTAGATAAATTTGGTTTATTTGAGTAATCAATTTCGACTAAAGGCGGATTTACCAACAACTCCGTAGGCAAGTCTGACAAAAATTCACCTTTATTTTTGACAATATATTTTTTATCACAAATTGTTTCGCCGATAATCGAATATTCAAGCGCAAATTTTTTCAAAATTTGCGCGATAAAAGAAATTTTTTCATCTTCGACGACAAAAAGCATTCTTTCTTGTGTTTCCGAAAGCATTATTTCAAAATCCTTAATGGATTTGTCTCCGATATGAATTTTATCCAAATCAACTGAAACACCAATATTACTTTTATAGGCAACCTCGCTTGTGGAGGATAAAATCCCTGCAGCTCCGCAATCTTGGCAAGAAACAACCAGTTTTTTTGAGAAAATTTCAAGACAAGCTTCTATCAACTTCTTTTTCATAAACGGATTTGCAATTTGAACAGATATTTTATCTTCAGCTTTTTCGTCCGAAAGTTTTTTGCTTGCAAAAGCAGCCCCACCCATTCCGTCGCGCATTGTAGCAGAGCCCACCAGCATCAATTTTAAGCCTACTTTGGCGTTATTTGAAACCATAACGTCATCTTTTTTTGCCAGACCGATTGCAACGACGTTCACAAGCGGATTTTCTTTATAGCACTCACAATGTATGACTTCGGTTGAAACAGTCGGCACCCCAATGCAGTTTCCATACGCTGAAATTCCAGAAACTACGCCTTTTTGGATTCGATTGTTTGATGCAAATTTTAAAGAATTACAAAGCGCAATCGGTCTTGCATTCATTGCAAGAACGTCTCTAACAATTCCACCAATCCCTGTAGCAGCACCGTTAAAAGGTTCAACCGCACAAGGATGGTTATGAGATTCCATCTTGAACAACACCGCGTGTTTTCCTATTTGAAAACCGCCTGCATTTTCTTCTGAATAAATTGAGCCTTCTTTAGGTAAATGTTTTAGCAATTCTTTTGAATGTTTATATGCGCAATGCTCAGAATAAGTTGCACTAAAAAGAGCCAGCTCAAAATCATTTGGCTCTCTTTTAAGAGATGCGTTTATATGTTCAAATTCTTTTTTTGTAATTAAACCATCATACTTCATTTTGTAAAAATTCAAACACCTTTCTTCCGTCTGTCAATCCTAATTCTTCATACATTGCGCGCTCAGGGTGAGGCATCATGCCGATAATTTTATTTTTTCTATCATAAAGCCCAGCAATAGAAAAATCAGACCCGTTTTCGTTATTTTTATAAGTCATAAATATTTGTGACTTGTCTAAATTTTGCGCCAAATAATTGCCTTGATGATGTGCAATAGGAAGAGTTACTTCGTCATCCAAAAAGCTTAATTGTGCTGGTTTTGAAATAAATTTCAGATTTTTATTATCTACCAGTGCTCCCTGCAAAAGTTTTGCCTCACAAAGGATTTGAAACCCGTTACAGATCCCGACAATTAAAGATTTTGAATAAGGAAGAGATTTTATAGCGTTAGATAATTTTGCAATTCTGCCTGATGATATGTGATCGCCATAAGAAAATCCTCCGGGGATAAAAATTATGTCATAATTTTTGGCGATTAAGTCATCTTGCCAAATATACTCGGCATCCCAACCCATAAAATTACAAGCACGCATTGTATCGATTTCACAATTTGTACCTAAAAAAACTATTATCCCAACTTTTAACTTACTCATAAACTTCTTCTAAACTTTTTACCTCGTATGTCTCAACAACAGAATTGGACAACAGTTCTTCTGCGATTTGATTTACAATCGCCAATGCTTCCCTTTGATTATCTGCGCTAAATTTTATAGAGTAATAAGAACCCGTTTTGCATGAAAGATTTTCCAATGGGACGAGGCAATCTATAGCCTCCTTCAAGGTTTCGCTCTTTACGTCTTTTATGGTCGGCTTTGACATAACTAAAATTTTTGCGCAAAAGTTTTTCATAATGTAATTTTAACATATAAAAAACAAATTAAATTCCCTAGTTTGCGAATATTATTAATTATTGTTAAAATTAAGTGACAAAATAGCAAAAGAAATTATTTTGATATTTTTGAATACTGAATAAAAAATGAGGATATTTAATATGAAAATTATGCAGTCATCTAATTTTACGCAAAATCAAAATTCGCTAAACAAAACTCATATCCACTTTGGAGAAAGCGATATTAGAGTGGATGAATCTCTATACGAAAAAAAATTGAATGCAATTACTGATAATGCTCATTTCAAAAAAGGTTATTGGAAAAATGAATACAACAACAGCTATATAAGCTGGAAAAGATTATGCAAAAAAATCAGACAAATTAACGAACAAGAACAAATTTGCAAAAATTGCCTTGACGGAATAGAACAGCCTAAAAAAGGTTTAATTACGGTTCTGAAAAGATTATTCAAGCATTAATTAAAAAATAATTAATTATCTATAAATCTCTCAATTTTTGTATTATGATAATACTATGCAATACAAAGACTATTATGAGATTTTGGGCGTAAAACGCGAATCGACGGCTGCTGAAATTAAATCGGCTTACCGTAAGCTTGCGCGTAAATTTCACCCTGATGTTAACAAATCAAAAGAAGCCGAACAAAAATTTAAAGACCTTAACGAGGCTTACGAAGTTTTGTCCGATAAAGAAAAACGCCAAAGATATGACAGCTTGGGCGCTAATTGGCAAAACGGGGCAAACTTCACACCGCCTCCTGGATATGAAAATTTAAATTTCAACTTCGGTCAAGGTGGGGCACAAAATATAAACTTTGAAGACTTAGGCGGTTTTTCAGACTTTTTTGGCTCTCTTTTCGGTGACATGATGGGCTCAAGAACCAGTGGAAGAACATTTTATGACGATTTAGGCGGAATGGGCTTCGGTGGAGCACAACACACTCAAGCACCAAAACAGGCTGCAGTTGATTTGGACATAACTCAAACTCTGCATGTAACAGCAAAAGATTTGTTTGAAAAAAAACCTATTCCTATCAAATTTAAAGTAATGGAAAAATGTATGCACTGCCCTGCTGGTGGCGGATTTTGTACCGCTTGTGGAGGAACAGGCATTGTGTCTGAACAAAAATCAGTAAATGTAAAACTTCCGCCAGAAGTCAAAGAAGGTCAAAAAATAAGACTTAAAGGCGAAGGAAAAAAGGATAACCGAGGGAATAAAGGGGATTTATACCTAAAAATTGTGGTTAAAGATTCAGAATATCAAGTTGACGGAGTTAATCTCACAAAAGAAATCGAAGTAACTCCTCCTGAAGCTGTTTTAGGCTGCAAAAAAGAAATAAAAACGCTTCATGGAAATATTGGTATAAAAATCCCAGCGGGCACATCTTCTGGCACTTTAAGGCTTAAAAATTTGGGTTTACCTAAAAAAGACGGCGGGTTCGGGGATTTAAACGCAAAAATCAAAATAGTTATCCCCAAAAAACTTTCTGATAAACAAATTCAGCTATACAAACAATTGGCAGATCTGAGTTCATAGATTTGAGGTCAAAAGCTTAGAAGTTTAAAAATCTAGCAGCAGAAATTTTTGCAAAAACTAAGGTTTATTTTTAGCCTCACTCATTCTTCTTGCTATATTATAAATATACGAATAAAATCCACGAGCATCTCTAATAATATCAAAGCTCTTGTCGTCAAAACCTTTAAATCGTTTCGAACCATCACTATTGAAAACTTGTTGATATACAACTTTACCAGACTTTACTTCGCTGAATCTTGCACTAATAAAATCACCGCGTTCTGTCTCTTTAAGGGCACAAAACTTATGCGATTTATGCTGAGGATCTAACTCAAATCTGTTATAAATAAGTTCACTTTGCGCTTTATCAAAAAAAGTAATGTCAGTTCCACGTTCAATTAATAACTTTTTTTTATTATAAATGGTTCTTGTGGTGATTTCCTTTAAAAGATTACCATTTTTATATGATTTAATATTTATATAATCATTAACAATAAAATTAGGTGTTTTTCTTATGTGAACAGTATAGATCCCGGATTTAGATTTAAAAACCTTATAACCTTCTTTTATGGCTTGTTTGTTTCTAGAACGTTGTGCTATTGAATTTCTTATTGCAGAAATTTTTAACATTCGAATACCCCTTAATCAGTAATTGAATTATAATAGCATAAATCTTGGATTTATTAACATTAATAATATTAAAATTTTACACTTTGCAACTAATCAAACAAAGCATTAATAAAATCTTCAGGTACAAAATCTTTTAAATCTTCCACTTTTTCGCCTATACCAACCAATTTGACAGGCAAATTCAATTCTTTTGCAATAGCAAGTACAATTGCGCCTTTGGCAGAGCCATCCAATTTAGTAAGAGCAACAGAAGTTAAATTAACAGCCTCTTGAAAAACTTTTGCTTGTTGCAAGCCGTTTTGACCGGTATTAGCATCCAAAACTAAAATGCATTCTCTTAATTTGTCTGCAGCATTTTTGTCAATAACATTTTTAATTTTTGTAAGCTCTTCCATCAAATTAAATTTGTTTTGAAGTCTGCCTGCAGTATCAATCAATATAGCATCAAAATCTTCATTCTTAGCTTTTTGAACAGCCTCATAAACAACCGATGCAGGATCAGCCTTGTCACGTCTGACAATCTCAGCGCCGGCTCTTTTGGACCAAATGTCAAGCTGTTCTTCAGCCGCTGCCCTAAAAGTATCGGCTGCAGCAACCAAAACTTTCTTACCCTCAAGTTTAAGCTTATACGCGAGTTTTCCTATCAAAGTAGTTTTGCCAACCCCGTTTACTCCGGAAATAAAATAAATATTCAAGTCATTTTGAACATAATTAATTTCGGTATTTCCAGCTTTATCTAAAGTTTTCAAAAATTCAGATTTTAAATATTTTTTTACTTCACTTGGTTTAACTTTATCTTGATTTCTAAGCCCATCAACAAGCTCAGAAGCATAATTTACGCCCAAGTCAGCGCGAATTAGCAAATCTTCCATATCATCAAGTACAAAATCCGAAAATTCAGCCTCTTCTGCAACCGTATCAACAACTGAATTAACAAGTGTCTCCGTCGTTTTTGAAACCGCGCTTTTTAAAAAATTAAAACCTGAAGAAAAAAAACTTTTGCCAGAATCCACTGGCGTGTTTGATTCTTCAACCTCTTGTGATTGAGCGGCGCCCGAGCTTTGCTCGGGCGCCTTTTCTATATTTTCGTTATCTTTCTTTTTAAAGAAATCAAACATAATTAAGAAACTCCATTCTCAACAATAACTTTTGCTAAAATTCCATTAATAAAAGATGAACTTTCATCTGTTGAATATTTTTTAGCCAATTCTAGTGCTTCATCGACAATAACCTTCATCGGTGCGCCTTTCACGTAAAGAAGCTCAGATATTGCAATTCGTAAGATATCTTTGTCCATTTTAACCAAACGCTGGATATCCCAACCCTTAGCAAATTTTTGGATTTGGCTGTCGACAAACTCAAAATTTTCTTTAAACTGTTCTGCGATAGCAATTGTGTAATTTTTAACTTCATTTTGGCTTTCCAAAGTTGCAAATTCTGCAATCTCTAAAGCAAGAAGTGCTTTTTCGGCAATTTCTAACATTTCTTCAATTCTTCCTGTCATATCTGATGTCATAGGAAGCGGAACAGGAATATTTGAGACATCCATTGGTCTTTCTACATTAAATTCGTGTTCTGTCTCATAATTATCAATAAATTCTTTCATATTCATCAACGAACCAAGTGTCAATTTCAAATCTTCACTTGCGTTGTTGGTTAAAATTCTAACTGATTTCAAAATAATATCTTCAAAATCATCTTTAGAATATTTAGTAATTTTTTTATCTAATTGTGAAAATAATATCAGTGCTAATTCTCTTGCTGCTCTGCGTGCTTGCATTAAGTTTTCCTCTTTCGTTTTAATAATCTACATTTACAATTAAACCATAAAGATAATTTCATGTTAATATCATATTGGATAAACTATCTGGAGATTTGATATGAAAAGAGCAATTATTGTTGTGATAGATTCTATGGGTGTTGGCGCAATGCCTGACTGCAAGGATTACAACGATGTTTTTGA